>CAYMWV010000041.1:0-21520 GCA_964394395.1 uncultured Sediminispirochaeta sp. | reverse complement strand
CTATCTTGTTTAAGCCTTGCATTGCGGTTTTAGTAAATTCAACGCTCCAGGCCAAGTTTTTTCCTCACATCTGCAATTGGGATTCTGGGTTCTTCTTTTTCCAGCACAGAAAGGGCAAGCAGATAATCTTCCCTTTCTTCCAGAAAATGCTCAATTGCCTGTTTCACATAATAACTTTTGCTCCGGCCAGTTTCTTTGGCAAGTTTAGTCAACCGGTTTTCAGTATCTTGATTGAGTCGTATAGCTATCATCCCTGAAACTCCTCTGTAATACAAGTATAACATTCACGCTTCATTCAAACAAGTTTTCGCCTCTATAAACTGGTTTATCCGCCCCTTGCGAACCCTCAAGCAGCAAGCCAATTGTCCCGCAACCTACCCTGAGTATCATACAAGCTACATATAGTGGTGATAGAATTGTAATAGCACCATATATGGTGGTTTGGACAGCCTCGATTCAGTGGGATTAATGTTGCGGGACGGGTTGAATTAGCAGAGGAACTGATCAAAGCCATTGACGCACTGAGAGAGCGCTTTTCCCGGACCAATTCTTTGACAGTAAGACCAAAATCGGGAATAAAATCCTCCCTCAGGAACTCTCCTGGATGTACCGGCGGAACATTCCTTTTATCAGGTTTTGGTACACCCATACACATCACCATCAAAGAACCGGAAACAGATCTGCCACTGATCATTAATAGGTATTGCATAATAGCCTTCTCGATCTCCCCCAAGCTTGTGAAGTCGGTTTCCAGGTGGGGATTGATCTGGACATGACTAGGGCTCGTAAAAGATGGTCATACCACAAACAACTCCTTCCCCATCCCTCCGATCTCATCCCGGAACTCCTTCGACAGTCCCTTGTCGGTGATGATGATGTCGAAGTCCTCCAGGTCGGAAAAATGGCCGGTTTCGATTTCCCCGAATTTTGAGGAGTCCGCTACCAGGATGCCTGTGAGGCTTGATTTCAGAGCAATCTGTTTTGTGGTGCTTTCAAAGAAATTGGAGCAGGTGATGCCCAGTTTGGTACTGATACCGCTGGCGGTAATGAAGGCTTTCTTTGCCCGGTTGCGCCGGATCAGTTCTAGCCCCTCGCTGCTTTCGAAGACCATGGAACTCTCGTGGTAGATGCCCCCGGCGAGGATAAGTCGGCAGTTGGGCCGCTTGCTGACCACCGTCGCTATGTTGAGGGCGTAGCAGATTACTGTCAGAGGGTATTCGACGGGCAGTAAGCTGGCAATCAGCTCCCCGGTGCTTCCCGCATCGATGACGATGATATCATCCGCTTCCACCAGGGATGAGGCCTTCCGAGCGATCCGCCGCTTCTCTTCGATCATGTGGACCCGGGCAAGGTTCATGGAATAGTGCTCTGGGGTGCCGCCGCTCTGGAAAATAACTCCGCCGTGGATCACCTTGATCGGCTCGCTTGCCGCAAGTTTTTCCATATCCCGTCGTACCGTCATATGGGATACCGTAAAATGGTCCGCCAGTTCCTGTATGGTGGCTGAATGGTTTTCCTTCAGGTATTCAACAAGCTTCTGGCGTCGGGTATCGCTGGTCATGGTTCCAGTATAGCTAGAAAGCGATGAAAATGAAAGCTTGATGATAAAAATATAACAAATAATCCTTGACATACGGGAAGTAAGGTTCTAAAATTAACAAAGAATGTTAAAAATATAACATTTTATGTAATTAGGAGGAACTATGAATAATTCGAATATCCGTTCCGATTACCTGCAGCAGATTGTGGATGGCGGGATGGAGATGGTCCGCCGGGGCCTTACCGTCGGAACCTGGGGAAATATTAGTGTTCGGGACAGCGAGACGGGTCTTATCTACATCAAACCCAGCGGAATGCCCTATGAGGCGATCACCGCTGAGGACGTGGTTGTTATGAATAGTGATAAAGAGGTGGTATGGGGAAAGCGGAAGCCTTCCATCGAATATGGTCTTCACATCACCATCATGAATAAGCGGCCTGATGTGAATGCGGTGATCCACACCCATCCTATCTACTCCAGCGCCTTTGCGGTGACCCTGCAGGAGATTCCCGGTATCAGTGAGGACTTTGTGCAGATCGTTGGGGATAAGGTGATCTGTGCCGAATACGCCCTGCCGGGAACGCCGGAGCTGGCGGCCAATGTGGCCAAAGCTCTGGGGGAGCGTAATGCTGTGCTGATTCCAAATCACGGGACCGTATGTGTTGGTGCCGATGTGGAGGGGGCTTTGAAGATTTGCCATGTGGTGGAGAAATCAGCCCAGATTTATATCCTTGCAAAATCGCTAGGGAGTCCTCAGATTATCTCTGACGAGGATATTGAAGCAATGCAGTATTTTGCTCGAAATCATTACGGGCAGGATAAATAAAAACTCTGTATAAGGAGGAGTTATGAAAAAAGCGTTACTGACTATGTTGGTGGTGTTCATACTGCTCCCCGCCTTTGTTTTTGCCGCAGGGCAGAAAGATTCCGCGGGAGCCGATGAATACGAAATCGTTACGGTGGTGAAAATCACTGGAATCCCCTGGTTCAACCGTCTGGAAGAAGGGGTTGTACAGGCTGGCAAAGACCTGGGAGTCAACTCTTACCAGATCGGTCCTTCCGATGCCGACCCTGCTCAGCAGGTAAAGATGGTTGAAGATTTGATCAGCAAGGGTGTGGATGCAATCTGTATCACCCCCAACGACGCCACTGCCTTGGAGCCGGTTTTTGAGAAGGCCCGGGAGAAGGGTGTTCTTGTCCTTACCCATGAGTCTCCGGACCAGAAAGGAAAGGATGTGGATATCGAGCTGATCGATAATGTTGAGTTTGGCCGTCACACCTGGGACAAGCTGGTGGAAAATATGGGGCCTGAGGGTCAGTATGCGATCTTTGTGGGAGGACTTACCGTTCCCCTCCATAACCTCTGGGCCGATGAGGGTATCAAATATGCCAAGGAGCAGTACCCCGGTCTTGAACTGGTTACCAGTCGGATTCCCTGCGGTGAGGATCAGGAACTTTCCAAGCAGAAAACCCTTGAACTGCTAAAGACCTATCCCGACCTAAAGGGCATTGTGGGCTTCGGAAGTCTCGGCCCCCCGGGAGCAGCTCAGGCACTGAAGGAAAAGGGGCTTGCCGGAAAGGTTGCCGTGGTTGGTACTGTTATTCCCGGCCACGCAGCACCTTACCTAAAAGAGGGTTCCATGAGCCACGGTGTGCTTTGGGACCCCAAGGATGCGGGATACTCCCTTACCTACGTAGCCAAGTACATGCTTGACGGGGGTAAACTCTCGGATCTGAGTAAGATTCCCGGTATCGGAGCTGTTGAAGTTGATGGCGATGTGATCAAGGTCGATGCAATGGCCGATATCACCGCTGAAAATGTCGACAGCTTCGGTTTCTAAACCGGCTGATCATCAATATACCGACGTCTGCAGCGGCGTCGGGTTTTAGCACAAGGGCCGGTAGAAATACCGGCCCGATATAAAGACAGGCAGCGTATGGAAACACACTTTCTTTCGATGAAGAACATAACAAAACTGTATACCGGAGTAAGAGCCCTCGATGGGGTTTCCTTCTCGATTCAGGAGGGAGAAGTACACTGTCTTGCAGGGACCAACGGTTCGGGGAAATCGACCCTAGTGAAGATCATTTCAGGAGTTGTGGAGCCTGAACCGGGGGCGGAGATCGAAATTAACGGCAAGAGGATCGAGCAGGTCAATTCTATGGAATCGATCCGCCAGGGAATTGAGGTGATCTATCAGGACCTCTCACTCTTTCCCAATCTTCCCGTGGCGGAGAACATTGCCATGAATGAGAATATTGCTTCCGGACGCAGGGTTGTGAACTGGAAGCGTTCGGAGGAGCTGGCGGCACAGGCGATGGCAAAAATCGGTGTCTCCATCCCCCCCGATGCCCGGGTAGAGGAGCTCTCCATGGCGGACCAGCAGCTGGTTGCTATCTGCCGCGCCCTTACCGGGGAGGTGAAACTCCTCATTATGGATGAGCCTACAACAGCCCTTACCCGGAAGGAAATTGATGCCTTGTTCAAGGTGGTGATGGATCTGAAAGCGAAGGGGATTGCCACCCTCTTTATCAGCCACAAGCTGAATGAGGTGATGCAGATTGCCCAGCGGGTCACCGTACTCCGGGACGGTGTCCTGATTGGAACTTACCCCAGCGGTGAGCTGGATGACAAGAAACTTGAATATCTGATGACTGGTGAAAGATCAGTCTACGAACCCTATCACTTCAATCCCGATCAGAGCGGGACTCCCATTCTCAGAACAAAAGCTCTCTCCAAACTGGGCAATTTTGCCGATATCGACCTGGAGATCTACCCCGGAGAGATTGTAGGCATCACCGGCCTCCTCGGTTCTGGTCGAAGCGAACTGGCCCACTCAATCTTCGGTCTCAATCCGGCGGATGAGGGGAGTATCGCCATCGACGGCAAAGAGGTGATCATTGATTCGGTGGAGAAGGCGAAGAAACTCAAGATCGCTTATGTTCCGGAGGACCGGCTCCACCAGGGGTTGGTAATGGACCAGTCGGTAGGCAAGAATCTGGTTGCCACCATCATTGACCGGCTCACGGGCAAGGGCGGTCTGATTGAGAAGAAGCGGGTTGACAGTGAGGTAAAGCGCTGGGTGGATGAACTCAGCATCAAGATCCCCTCGGCAGATTCCCCTGCAAAGACCCTTTCCGGAGGAAATCAGCAGCGCATCGTTCTCGGGAAGTGGATCGCCACGGAACCGAAACTCTTCATCCTCGATAACCCTACGGTGGGTATTGATGTTTCAGCAAAGTGCAGCATCCACAAGGCAATCAAGAAACTTGCTGAAGAGGGGATGGGGGTGGTAATCATCTCTGATGAGATTGCCGAGGTGCTCTACAACTGCTCCAGGATCCTTGTCATGCACAAGGGGCGGCTGATCGGCGAGTTCGATTCAGAAAAGGCTACAGAAGAAGAAATTCAGGATTTTATTGAATCGAGGCAGATATGATGGGACAGATAGATATAACACGAATGAAGCGGTTTATGAAAACCCATGAGTTTTACGTACTTGCGGTGATTATTATCCTTTCGATCGCAATCAACCTGGTGAATCCCAACTTCCTTACCCTGGAGAACGCTTTGGATCTCTTGAAGAGCTATTCATTCATGGGAGTTCTGGCCATAGGGATCCTCTTTGTCCTTATCTCGGGGGGAATTGATATCTCATTTGCCGCAACGGCGACGATTGCCGAGTACGTGATGGCTGTGGTCAGTATTCAGCTGGGAGGCAATATATTTACTGCCCTCTTTCTGGCGGCCCTGGTTGGAGTGATCCTGGGAGCATTTAACGGACTCTTGATATCCAAATACCGGATCCCACCGATCATCACCACAATCGCAACGATGAATCTCTACTACGGGCTTCTCACAGTGATTACCGGAGGAAAGTGGATCTACGCCCTCCCTGACTGGTTCCGCAATTTTGCCGATCTCAGGCTCGTCACCCTCACCTCTGCCACGGGAACTCCCTACGGTTTGTCGGTGATAACCCTTTTCTGGCTGGTAATCACTTTGGCAGCGATTTTTATCCTCAGGTACACCATGCTCGGCCGGGGGATCTACGCTATCGGCGGGGATATCAACTCCGCTGAGCGGGTCGGATTTCCGGTAAAAAGGCTGCAGGTCTTTGTCTACTCCTTTATGGGGCTGATGGCGGGAATCGCCGGGGTCATTCAGGCTCTGCTGGTTCAAACAGTGGCGCCCAACTCAATTGTGGGAAAAGAACTCGATGTTATTGCAGCGGTGGTTCTGGGAGGTGCAAGCCTTGCCGGCGGTGTCGGTAGCGTGGGAGGAACCCTTCTCGGGGTGTTCCTTATCGCAATTGTGAAGAATGGAATGACCCTGGTAAAGATATCTGCGGTCTGGTATGACGTCTTTATCGGCACAGTCATCCTTATCAGTGTATCCTTCAGCTCCTGGCAGCGTATGAAAGAGAAGAAACAGGCAAGAATCGAAGTGGAGGCGACATCATGAAGACACTACCTGGAAAAAAGAATGAACTGAAGGTACTGAGTATCATAATGGTGGGCTCCTTTCTCCTGATGACGGTTCTGGCACCGGGACAATTTCTGAGGATAGGAAACCTTCAGGGAATGGCCTTCCAGCTTCCCGAGCTGGGGGTCCTCTCCATCGCCATGATGATCATCATGCTTACCGGAGGAATCAACCTCTCGGTTATCGCAACCGCGAATATCGCAGGTATCATCACTGCGCTTATCCTGAAAGCCCCCGGTCTGTCTGCGACGGGTCCCGGTGCTGGAGTGATTCTTATTGCGATTTTGGCAGGTCTTGCCGCTGCGGTGGCTGTTGGTGCTCTGAACGGTTTTCTTGTAGCCTATGTGGGGGTCGCACCTATTCTTGCTACCCTGGGATCAATGATTTTGGTCAACGGCCTTACTATCGTAATTACCCGGGGTTATGTGATCTCCGGCTTCCCCGATGCGGTGCGCTTCATCGGTAACGGGACTCTCTTAGGGATACCCTTTCCTCTTATTCTCTTTGCCCTGATTGCATTCCTGGTCTCGGTATTTCTTAACCGGACCCCGACGGGATTTAACATCTATATGTTCGGTTCCAACGAGACTGCCACCCGCTTCTCCGGCGGGAATAATCGGCAGATTATTCTGCGGACCTACCTCCTCTCCGGACTCCTCTCCGGGCTTGCGGCAATGATTATGATCAGCCGTTTCAACTCAGCCAAGGCGGGCTACGGGGCCAGTTATCTTCTGGTCACCATTCTGGCTGCGGTGCTGGGAGGGACAAGCAGTGAGGGAGGCTTCGGCAGAATCGGAGGGCTGGTTATAGCCCTGGCCACCCTACAGATCATTTCCAGTGGACTCAACCTCATGCGGGTGAGCTCATTCATGACCATTGCTATCTGGGGCGCAGTGATGATTCTGGTGATGGTGATAAACTACTACATCGACCGGCGCCGGGAAGGGCTGCTGCGGACTGCTGCATAGGGGGAGATTATGGAGGAGAAGATACTGAATCTGCTTGGCTTTGATTGCGGAAACTCTTCGGTCAGGACGGTCCTTGGCCGTTTCAACGGAGAGAAGCTGGAGATAGAGGTTGTCCGGCAGGTCCCCAACGGCACAGTCCGGCTGGGGGGCTACGATTACTGGGATATTCTCTATATCTTTGATCAGATGCAGAAGGGGCTGAAAGAGGCGTGTGAAACAGCGGGAGGAAAGATTGATTCTGCGGGAATCTCCACCTGGGGGATCGACTTCGGTCTTTTCGGACCCTCGGGACAGCTTGTCTTCAACCCCCTCTGCTACCGCAACCCCCATGGGAGCAAAGGAATGGAGAGTCTTGATGATGTTGGACTCCGCAGGATGTTCGATCTCAGTGGGATTCAGAACCATCCGATGAACTCGGTCTATCAGCTTGCCGGAATCCGGGATCTCCTCCCGGAGTATTACCATCTTGCTGAGAAGGTGATGCTTACTCCTGATCTTTTGAACTACCTTTTTACCGGGGAGTGGAACGGTGAAACCTCCATGGCTTCAACCACCGGTCTTATGAACATGAAAAGCAGGGCCTGGGACGAAGCGCTCTTTGATCTGGCGGGGATAAAGAAGGAAATTATGCCCGAAATGGTGGATCATGGGGCCCTTCGGGGATCCCTTACCGGCGAGCTCGCCAGGAAGTTGGACATCCCTGCAATGCCCTTTGTATCGGTTCCAAGCCACGATACCGCAGCGGCGGTGGTTACCGTTCCTGCTGAAGGTGACAGCTTTGCTTTCATCAGTTCCGGGACCTGGTCTCTCATTGGAACGGAGCTTGCTGAGCCGGTGATCAATAACGCAGTTTATGACTGTGCTCTGGCGAACGAAGGCGGAGCCTGTGGAACCATCACCCTTCTAAAAAACTCCGCAGGGATGCACATCCTGCAGCGGCTCAAGAAGGAGCTGGAGATCCGGGACAACCGGGACTGGTCCTGGGACGAGATGGTGGGGATTGCGGAAAAAGCGGACCGGGAAGCTGGTGACAGTGCTGTTCCCCTCTTCGACCCCAATGATGACTCCCTCTACAATCCCGATAGTATGCTTTCGGCCCTGGAAGCATTGACCGGAACCAGTGATCTCCGCCAGATCCTTGCAGCCGTCTATATATCCCTGGCTTGCAACTACCATGCAACGGTTATGGATATCGAGAAGATTGCAGAAAGGGAATTCCCGGTGATCCACATCATCGGTGGAGGCAGCCGGAACGACTACCTCAACCAGCTGACCGCTGATATATCGAGAAAACCGGTAATCTCTGGACCTGTGGAAGCTACAAGCCTGGGCACCGTGGCAGTGCAGCTGCTCTACCATTTCCCCAGCTACGACCTGCAGAAGATTCGTCAGATTGTGGCTGCTTCAGTAGATCCCGAGAGCTTCGAGCCCCGGGGTGACCGGAGGGAGCTGTTTAAGCGATATTCCAGCCTGCTTCAGTAGTGAGCACGGGACAAGCTCTTTATATAAAAAAGGAATGGTGTATAACGGTAGTTCTTGACCCGGAAAAAGTTGGATCCCAGGAACACAATCGCTTTCGGTTCTGGGGGTGGATTGAAGAACTAGGAGGTCCTTATCTGCGGGTGGTAACCCTGGATGATATGTGGGGAAAGCGGAAACCATCCTCGCATAATCGATCGGGACGCCACAGATTATCTCAGAGGAAGATATCAGAGCTATGCAGGATTTTGCCCGTAACCATTACGGGCAGGATAAATAAGTTTCTGCTAAGGGTTTAATTGGTATCCGAGGAACCAAGCAGATGCTTCACCTCCCCTGCGACTGCCGCTGATGGATCGGCTCCCGATGCAAGTGCCTCTTCTGCTGCCCGAACAAAACAGCTCCCGACGACGATCGCCTCGCTTTTCCCCCGGAGGGCTTCTACCTGCCTTGGAGAGGAAATTCCGAACCCTGCGACGGCTGGTCGCCTTGAGAAGCGAATCTGCTCCAGCAGCGCAAGAGCTGCCTCGTCAAGCTCGGTTTTACTTCCGGTGATTCCCCGGCGAAGGGCGCAATAGACCCAGTCCGGTTCTTCGGTGGGGTCCTTGCTCCCCCTATCTCGTTCATTTTCTTTAGAATGGCCCGGCCAGGCGAGAATCTCTCTCACTCGGTCAAGCTTTGTTCCTGCGGGGATCACCGGGACCGCTGTTATTCCGGCTCTCCGGCAAGCCCTATAGAGTCCCTCGTCCCGTCCCGGGGTGAGGTCCGGAGCGATGATCCCCCGGGCTCCGGCAGCAACGCTCTCTTCCACGAAGCGCCGAATCCCCCGGGCGTAGATCTGACTGCCATAGGCCATGATGTAGAGGGGCACCGGACAGGTTTCACCTATTCGCCTTGCCAGGGCAAAGCCCTGGTCCATTCGAAAGCCCCTTTCAAGACTAAGCCGGCACGCCTTTTGGATTACCGGTCCGTCCGCCGCAGGGTCGGAGGAGGGAAACTGCAGTTCCAGCATCGCCGCTCCTCCTCTGAAAAGCCCCCGGGCTATCGCCAGGCTCCCATCTTCATCCGGGTATCCGGCCACCAGATGGGCCATAAGCTGGGGCTTCTCTTTTGTGCCTACCCCGGTTCGTTTATCATCACTCTTCATCTTTCACCCCTTCTTCCCGTGCCCCACCCCTTACCGGAGTATCATCCCGGATATTATCCCGGATATTATCCCCGATGAGGGCAGCTTCGGTGTCCAGAAAGGCTTTCCAGGAAACCGGATCCTGCAGGGGTGCGGTGATAAAGAGATCCTTATCCCCCCGGCCGGACATATTGATGATCACAGCCTTCCCAGGCCCCAGCCGTTTTGCCTCTTTTATTCCCGCAAAACCTGCATGGGCCGATTCGAGGGCAAAAAGGAGGCCTTCGGTGCGGGCGAAGAAGCGAAGTGCTTCCAGCGCCTCCTGGTCGGTAACCCGGGTGAAGTCGATTCTGCCCCGCTCACCCCCATCTGCCAGCCGGGGACCGATCCCGGGATAGTCCAGCCCGGCGCTGATAGAGTGAGTCCCGTATACCTGCCCATCCTCATCCAGGAGGAAGCGGCTTTTGTAGCCCTGGAAGATACCCTCCTTTCCGGAGCCATCCATCCTGGCGGCGTGGTTTCCCGGCTCCGGTCCCCTGCCTCCCGCCTCGGCGCCCAGGAGCCTGGGACTCTTCCCCGGGTCCTTCCCCAGGCACTCCCCCGGGCTTTCGCAGCCAACCCCTTTTAGGCCCGGGCCCTGGGTATCCAACCAGGGGCTGAAGAAGCCCACAGCATTACTTCCTCCCCCCACACAAGCTACCAGGGTATCCGGGCATACTCCCAGCCGCTCCAGCTGCCAAGCCGTTTCGATGCCGATCACGGATTGAAAATACTCCACCATCTCCGGGAAGGGCGCCGGGCCAAGGGCTGATCCGATCAGGTAATGGGTATCGGTGAAGCTTCCCGCCCAGTCCCGAAGCGCCTCATTTACCGCATCCTTCAAGGTCTTTGTACCGCTATCTACCGGAATCACCCGGGCGCCGAAGAGCTCCATATAGAGAACATTGGGATGCTGCCGCAGGTAGTCGGTCCTCCCCATGTAGATGACACATTCAAGTCCGAGCCGGGCGCAGGCTGCAGCGGTGGCAAGACCGTGCTGCCCCGCTCCTGTCTCGGCGATAATCCTCCGCTTTCCAATTCGCTTTGCCAGCAGGGCCTGTCCCAGGGCGTTGTTGATCTTATGCGCCCCGGTGTTGGCCAGCCCCTCCAGCTTGATGTAGATATCGGCCCCCCCAAGCTCCCGGCTGGCGTTCTTTGCGTGAAGCAGCGGGGTTGGTCGGCCGATGTAGTTATCCTGGAGCCACTGCAGCTCTTCGAGGAAGGCAGCATCGTCCCGGGCGGCGTAAAAAGCGGATGCCAGCTCATCCAACGCCGGGCGCAGCACCTCTGCTACATATGCCCCGCCGAAGCGTCCGAAATATCCCCTTTCCCCGAGCCCCTTTTCAAGATGTGCAAAAAGGGTCCTGATCTTTTGGTGATCTTTGATTCCCGGCTCTGACTCCAGGCCCGAAGATAGATCGATCAGTTCCGGGCTATACTCCCGGCATATCTTGACCACATTCTCCGGAGTGATTCCTCCGGCGATCCAGAGAGGCGTACCTGAATTGCTTTGCACTCCCCGCATCACCTCCGGATCAACCTGCTTACCGGTGCCTCCGGCCCGGCGGCTTGAGAAAGCATCAATCAGGAGTCGGGGAGAGTGGTATCCTCCCTCCCCGGGGGGCTTTGAAAGCTCCGCTGCCTCCTTTGGGTTTTTCGGTCTGAGGGCTTTATAGTAGGGAAAGGCGAAGTCCGCACACTCCCCGGGCCGGGCATCTCCATGGAGCTGAACTGCATCGATCACCCCCTGGGCCAGCAGTTTTTGTGCAAGCTGCAGCTGGGGCTCTTCCGCTGCCCCCCTTTTTTCCACAATTACCGCCACCCGCAGCGGGCCTTTTTCAACAGAAAATAAGCGGTCCAGCTCCCCGGCACAGCGGCGGATACACTCCTCATCCACCTTCCGGGGAGATTCGGCCAGGATGAAACCGATAATATCTGCTCCTTCCCGGGCTGCTGTGAGGGCATCTTCCACCCGGGTGATACCGCAGATTTTTACCAGGGGACGGCGGGTGGCGGAGTGAAGGGCTCTCTGGAGGGGCCGGTGTTTGGCCAGGGCGCTCCAGAAGAAGGGCCGCTTCTCCTTTTCAGAGGCTTCCGTGTACGATTTCAGATCGGAATCCGCGCCTCCATCGGCCCGGTTCAGCCCCTTGATCAGATCAGGGATTGTTTCGGGGTTTTTTACCGCCCCCTCTCCCACCAGAAGCCCCCGGAATCCGCAGGATCGAGCCAGACGGGCATCCTCAAAACTGAAGATCCCCGATTCCCAGATCCAAAGCGCCGGCCAATCTATCTCTGGTCCCAGGGCTGCCGGCAGCAGGGGATCGATGGTGAAGCTTTCCAGATCCCGGCTGTTGATGCCCACAAGAGCGGGCCTGTAGGGGCACAGGCGCCGGATATCCTCCCGGCTGTGGGCCTCCGCAAGTACCGATAAGCCCTCTTCCCGGGCGGTCTGAAAAAAGGCTTTTAGGGCAGCATCATCCAGGATCCTGGTGATGAGAAGTACCGCATCTGCTCCCCACCGGCGGCTTGTCCGGATATCCTCCGGGGAGAAGAGGAAATCTTTCCGTAGAAGGGGGATGTCAGGCACCGCCCTTCGCACCGCCGCCAGATCGGCCAGGGAGCCGCCGAAGTGATCCTCCTCGGTGAGTACCGAAATGGCGGAAGCTCCCTTTTCCCGATAAAGACGAGCCAGGGCGGCAGGATCGGTAATAGTGGAGATGGCACCCCTACTGGGGCTCCGCCGCTTTATTTCACAGATAAGGCCCCCCCGGGGAAGGAAGGGGAGGGGATCAGGAGCGTGCTCCTGGCGTAAAGACCTTCCTTTCTCCTGGCCAGCGGGCTGCTGCGGGCTGACGGGCTGCTCCAGGCCGGACCCGGGTTGCTGGGGGACGGCTGACTGCTCCGGGCCAAGCCTGGGCTTCGCTGCTCCTCTCCCCGGCAGGGTAGAAAGTGATGCTCCTTTAGCAGAGAGCTCCGGACCCTCTGCAGCAATCCGCTCCCGACGCCGGTTTACAATCTTTTGAAGCACCGCTTCAAGCTGCATCGCCCTTCTCCTCCTCCAGGGCGGCCCGATGGCTTGACCGGACAACAACGGCCAGCTTCTCTTTTACCGATCCGTCAGCTATCGCTTCCAGCGCCCGGGCTGTCCCTGCGGCTATTGAGTCGGCCAAGCCGTAGACGTAGAGGGCTGCACCGGCGTTCATCGCCACCGCATCCCGGACAGCTGCCCGGCCCCCTCCGTCCAGAATTTCCCGGGCAATCTGACCGTTCTCCTCCGCATCTCCCCCCAGCAGTTCCTCCAGGGGATGGGTGTTCAGGCCCACATCCTCCGGGGTGATAGTGAAGGAATCAAGCTCTCCCTCCTCGTTTACCATCACCACATTGCTTGGTCCACAGACCGAAAGCTCATCCTGACCATCTGCACCGTGGACCACCATCACCCGGTGGATCCCCAAGAGGTGGGCCGCCCGGGCAACGGGTTCGCAGAAGGATTCATCGAAAACGCCGATAAGCTGATACCCCGCCGCTGCCGGATTGGCCAGGGGGCCTAATAAGTTCATAATAGTTTTTATCCCCAGCTCCCTCCTGGGGGCCGCTGCAAAGCGCATCGCCCCGTGGTAGGTGGGGGCGAAGAGAAAGGAGAATCCCGTCTCTTCCAGAACCCGGGCGGCGCTGGTCGGCTTGATTCCGGTCCTGATACCGAGGTTCTGATAGAAATCGGCACTTCCGCATCGGCTCGATACCGCCCGGTTCCCATGCTTCGCCACCTTGGCCCCGCAGGCCGAAGCAACCAGAGCGGTGAGACTGGAAATATTGAAAGTCCCAAGGCCGTCCCCGCCGGTGCCGCAGGTGTCCAGAAGCTTCCCTTCCGCCGCCAGGGGGGTGCGCTTACGCTGCAGCACTGCGGCACATCCGGCGATCTCCGGGGGGGTGATCCCCTTGGCGTTCATGGCAACCAAAAATCCTGCTATCTGACTGCCGGTGAGGTTTCCGTCGGTGAGATCCTCCATGATATTTTCCGCCTCCTGCCGGGAAAGGTGTTCCCCGGTGAGCATCCTGTTGAGGTAGGCCCGGGGAGTGAAGGCTTCCCGGTGGTAGTGGAGGAAGTTACCCAGCACCCGTTTCCCTTCACCGGACCCGGCCGATTCGGGGTGAAACTGTACCCCCTCTATGAGGTGCTCCTTATGACGGATCCCCATAATCTCTCCGTCGTTACTCCGGGCGGATATCTCCAGGCACTCCGGCAGGGTCGCTTCCTCCACTGCCAGGGAGTGGTACCGGGTGAAGGTGGAGGGGGAAGTAACGGAGCGGAACAGTCCCCGGCCGTCCAGGTCCAGGTATTCAGCTTTTCCGTGGGCCACCCGCTTCGCCTGGACGATTCTGCCTCCAAAGGCGGCTGCTATGGCTTGATGACCCAGGCAGATCCCGAGGATGGGGATACTCCCCCCAAGCTCTTTGATAGCCTCCACGATGATCCCCGCATCCTCCGGCCTTCCCGGTCCCGGGCTGATTACCAGCTTGTCCGGTTTCAACGCCTTTACTCCAGCAATATCGATTTTATCGTTCCGGATCACCTTTACCTCTTCTTCCGTAAGCTCCCGGAGCATCTGGTAGAGGTTGTAGGTAAAGGAATCATAATTATCCAGTATCAGTAACATCTTATTTCTCCCTTAGTTCTTTTCCCTGCTGTGCCGGGTCAGACCGATCGCTCCGGCCAGAGCCGAAAGCTTCGCTTCAGTTTCGTCGTACTCTTTTTCCGGATCAGAGTCGAAGACGATCCCCGCCCCTGCCTGGAGCTGGAATACCCCATCTCTCTTTACCGCCGAGCGGATGGTGATGCAGCTGTCCAGGTTTCCCCCCGGCTCCAGGTAGCCCACCACCCCTGCGTAGAAACCGCGCCGGTGAGGTTCCATCCCGTCCAGGGTCTCGATGGCCCGAATCTTCGGCGCCCCGCTGACGGTCCCCGCCGGAAAGGTGGCTCTGAGAGCATCCACTCCATCCTGGCCCGTATCAAGCTTTCCGGAAACCCGGGAGACGATATGCATCACCCGGGCAAATCGTTCCACATCCATGAAATTATCGACCCGCACGCTCCCGGGGGCAGATACCCGGCCAAGATCGTTTCTGGCCAGATCGACCAGCATCAGATGCTCCGCCTTCTCTTTTGGATCTTCCCGAAGCTCCGCTTCCAGTTCGAGATCCTGGTCCCGGCTCTCCCCCCGGCGCCGGGTTCCTGCGATGGGCTTCATGGAGGCCAAACCCTCTTTCACCGAGACATGCACCTCCGGGGATGCTCCGAAGAGCTGGGCATCACCAAAGTCGAGGTAGAAGTGGTAGGGGGAAGGGTCTCCCGCCCGGAGCCTTGCGTAGGCGTCAATAGCGGGAAGTTCACTCTTGAAAGCGACCCTCCGGCTCAAGACTGCCTGAAGCAGGTTCCCCGCAATAATCTCCCCTCTGATCTTCTCTACCCCGGCCATATAGCTTCTCTTCTCCTCTTCGCTTCCTCCGGAGATTAGTTCCCCTTTTACCCGGACTGCCTCTCCGACGCTGCCCTGGATACCGCTTTCCGAAAGATCTTTCAGCCGCTTTTCCAGTTCATCCATGGCCCGGTTCAGGTCGATCCGGTGTTCCCGGTAATTGAGACCGATTAAATAGAGGAGTCCGGACTTGTGATCGTTAATCACAAAACGGTGTCCAAAGAGGAAGAGAGCCTCGGGCATTCCCAGGGGATCTTCCCGGTCGGAAAATCGTATTGTGTCGCACCGGGAGGCAAATTCATATGATAGATATCCCACCCCTCCGGCGGGGAAGGGGAAATCCTGGTGGGGCGGGGCGTATCGCTCCGCAATGGTGTGCAGCACCTCCAGAATATCTCTTCCAGCATCGTATTGAAGCTCCCGCTTATCCTCGGGGCACTTAAAAAAGAGTCCCTCCTTTCGCTGTACCAGTCGGAAAGCTTCGTCAACCATGATCAGGGAGTACCTCGCCCGGCCATCTTCAAAGCTTGCCGATTCCAAAAGCACCCTCGCTCCCAGCTCCCGGGCCAGCAGGTGGGGGGCAGCACCGATCCCCGGCATTACCCGTATTGTATGAGCTTCCTTGTTTTCATTCATGTTCCTCATCCTCCCTTTTCCGTACTTGAAGTGTCCGCCTTGCAGGCATCTGTACCATCCATAAAAAAAACCGCCGGTCGATCGCGGCGGTCATTCCTCCGCGGACCCCTCATTCGGGTCCGCATATCCTTGTATCGGGACCCGTTTTTAGCGCCAGGCCCACCAATAGAGGTTCGTGTTGTTACTGATAGAATCCTGGTTAGTAAAAGTCGCAATGGTGATTGCAATTGTGATCGCAATGGTGCCGGTCCGATGTATCATGGTTCCTATCTTCATCGCTTTCATGAGCTTTGTCAAGTTACTATCTGTAGAAACAGTAGAATTTCTTTCACTTTTCTGTTATTTTCTCTTTGAAAGGAAGGATAATGTGAAGGTAGAGCCCATAAAGACTGAAATTGTAGAGCCGGGTAAGGCGGATTTTGCATCCTACTTTGAACGATGGGTTCCAAAGCTTCCGGAACGGTCGGTGCTGGCGGTGAGCTCCAAGATAGTAGCGCTCTTTGAAGGGAGGACCATCCCACTCGCGGAGATTTCCAAGAAGGAGCTGGTTCGCCGGGAGGCGGATCGCTATCTGCCCCACCGGATAGGGGACTTCGACCTCTATCTTACCATCAAAAACTCCATGCTGATCCCCTCCGCCGGGGTGGATGAGTCCAACAGTGACGGAAACTATATCCTCTGGCCCGCAGATCCCCAAGGGTCCACCGAGAGAATCTGGCGCTTTCTGGAGCGCCGCTTCCCGGAACTGAAGGGGCGCTTCGGGGTACTCCTCACTGACAGCACTCCCTCTCCCCTGCGCTGGGGGGTTGGAGGAAAGAGCATCGGCTTCTGCGGTTTCCGTTGTCTCAACAGCAAAGTGGGCGAGTCAGATCTCTTTGGCCGGAAGCTGGAGATGACCCGGATCCATGTGGCCGACGGGCTTGCCGCCGCAGCGGTACTCTGTATGGGGGAGGGGAGTGAGGGTACCCCCATGGCGATGATCACCGATCTACCTTTTGTGGAATTTACCGGCGATCTGCCCACCGAGGAAGAGAAGGCTTCGGTAAAAATTGATATTGAGGATGATCTCTTCGGGCCCCTACTGATGGGGGTCGACTGGAAGGGGTAGCTTTAATTCCGAAGGCTGTGGAGGGGCGCCGGAATCCGTCCACCCCGGTTTACAAATTCAGCCGAAGAAAACCCCCGGGTCTCCATCACCGGAGCAGAACCAAGGAGCCCTCCATATTCCACCCGGTCGCCCACCCTCTTCCCCGGGGCGGGGATGAGCCGGGCGGCGGTTGTCTTGTTGTTTACCACCCCGATAGCCACCTCATCGGCGATAATGGCAGAGACAGTCTCGGCAGAAGTATCCCCCGGCAGGGCAATCATATCCAGACCCACGGAACAGACGCAGGTCATCGCCTCCAGCTTCTCCAGGCTCAAGGCCCCTGCTTCTACTGCGGCAATCATCCCTGCATCCTCGCTGACCGGAATGAAGGCGCCGGAAAGGCCCCCTACATGGGAGCTGGCCATAACGCCCCCTTTTTTAACCGCATCGTTCAAGAGAGCCAGGGCGGCGGTGGTGCCGTGGGTTCCGCAGCTCTCCAGTCCCATCTCCTCCAGGATCGCCGCAACACTATCTCCCACCGCCGGGGTGGGGGCCAGGGAGAGGTCGATGATCCCGAAGGGAATTCCCAGCCTGCGGGAAGCTTCCAGGGCAACCAGCTGACCCGCCCGGGTTATCTTGAAGGCGGTCCTCTTGACCGTTTCTGCCACGGTATCGAAGGATTCTCCCCGTACCCGCTCCAGAGCGGCCTTTACCGTACCCGGCCCGGAGATACCCACGTTTATGGTACACTCTCCCTCTCCAGGACCGTGGAGTGCTCCAGCCATGAAGGGGTTATCTTCCGGGATATTGGCGAAGACCACCAGTTTGGCGCAGGCTATGCCCCCCTCATCGGCAGTCAGTTTAGCGCAGTCCTTGATAACCCGGCCCATGTGGGCCACTGCATCCATGTTGATCCCCGCTTTGGTGGTGGCAACATTTACCGAAGAGCACACCTTTTCCGTACTTGCCAGGGCCGCAGGAATGGAATCGATCAGAAAGCGGTCCGAGCGGCTGTAGCCCTTGTGGACCAGGGCGGAGAAGCCTCCGATAAAGTCCACCCCCACCTCTTTTGCACTCCTCTCCATGGCTGATGCGAAAATTGTGTAATCCTCTGTATCGGAGGCTGCAGCTACCAGGGCAATCGGGCTGACCGATATGCGCCGGTTGATGATGGGGATGCCGTACTCCTGCTCAATCTCCCGGCTTACCCGGACCAAATCCTTTGCGCAGCCGGTGATTTTCCGGTAGATCTTCTCCGCCGCCCGTTCCGGCTCAGGATCTGCACAATCCATCAGGCTGATCCCCAGGGTGATGGTGCGGATATCCAACTTCTCGGTCCGGATCATCCGGATCGTTTCCACAATTTCCAATGAGTTAAGCATCACTCAAATCCTGTGCATGGAGCGGAAGAAATCCTCATGCTGGATCCGGATCTCCACCCCGCAGCTGCTTCCGCAGCCCGTCAGCTTCTCCTGAAGCTCCGGTATCCCCGTCTTTGCCTCCGAGAGATCCACCAGCATCAACATGGTGAAGTATTCGTCCATGATGGTTTGGGAGATATCGAGGATGTTAAGCGCCTCTTCCGCCAAAAGGGTGGTCACCTTTGCGATGATTCCTACCTTGTCTACACCAATAACCGTGATGATCGCTTTCATGGGGGAGAGTATAGCTTGGTTTTTCCAGCCTGGGAATGGGTTTTGCAACGATGGTGAGAAAAGGGTGGTTTTTGTTGCATTTTGAAAGCGTTTAAACTATTCAAAACGCAAGGGAAATAGTAGCGTTTACCACCTTCTTGTTCAACTCTTTCATTGTCGGGGCGAATAAAAAATTTGAGTATAGAATCTGTGCTGTCTCAGTATGGGAGACAACAATATTGCAGATGAGTTCGCCTTCAACCTGGGAGACGGAACCGGCGAGGATGTACTCCGCTTCAAGAAAACGTCCCAGCTCAAGATCGGTCTCCCCGGCGGTTAAACCAGAAAGAGATGTTTTGATTTCCTCCAGAGCCGTTGTTCTGGAGTCATTATCAATAATACGATACCTTCCATTTTCCAGGATCCCACTGTGAATCGCACTTGTCACAAAGGAAGCAATCTCTGGTCCAATTCCAATTGGTTGAATCTTTCGGATCAAGAGAACCGGATTTTCTTTGGTTGACCGCTCTTGCAAATCAGGATGAGACAGATTGTTTACAATGGATGAAGCATGACGCAGGATACCTTCATAGGCGGTAAGTACATAGTAGTGGTGAGTATCTACATCGCGAAGGTCAATCTCACCAAGAAGTAATTTTATTGCAACTCGAGTTGAATAACCCGGCTTCTCTTCCAGAGTTGACAGAACCGACTCTCCATACCTTCGTGCAGCTTTCTCCCCTTCCGATTCCAGGATTATCAGGTATCGCAGTTCAGCGGTACTCTGGCCATGGGAATGTTCTATATCATCAAGAATTGTAACCGCTTTTTCATATTCCTTCTGTTTTAGATACATCCACGCCAGGGTGTCTTTGGAAGCCCAGACAGTGCCTTCATGGCCAATCTCAAATACCTTCTCTATGTCTTTGAAAGCTTTCTCATACATCCCCTCCCGCATATAGTAGGCGGCGCGATTGTTGTAGTATCGTGGGTTTCCCGGATCAAGCTCCAGGGCTTTCTCAAGTCCCTGCAGGACAGCTTTCCTCTCACCAGTTCTACCTTTATAGCTTCCCAGCATCATGTGGTATTCAGCGTTATCGCTATCGGCTTGTATTGCCTGCTCTATTGCACCAATTGCCTCTTCAAATTTCCAGTTTGTTGCTAAATCCATGGATCTGCGAAAATGCTCCTCAGCCGAGAATGAGAGTCTTGAGGGTGATTCAGGATTTCGCCCCTCGGTAACACAGGAAAAGCTCAGTAGTGAGGTAAGCAATAACAACAGAAATTTTACCATGGTACACTCTATTACAGCTATTCTCCGATCCTGTGTAGGTATTATCATGGTGTTTCTTCTCCTACTCACTCAAGGCAACAACAATTGCTCCAAGGTCATCCACCGCAGCTTCCACACCGGGATAGGTTTTCCGAACCGCCGAGAGAGCCAGGCCAGTCTCTACAGCCACCAGTTTGCAATCCAGGTTGAGAGATTCTCCCAGGGTGGAAAGGTTTACAAAGACGATTGCCTTGGCAGCTGCAAGGCGCCCCACTTCCAGACTCTGTTTTTCATCCGAAAGAGCGTCAAGGGAGAACTTTATCTCTCCCACCAGGCTCTCCAGATGATCCCGGGAGAGAACCTTGTACCCGCCGCTGGAGAGAAACTCGGTAAAGAGTGCCTCCCGAAGAAGATCCCCGTAATGGTCTGGAAGATCCGGTGAAAGAGCTGGCGCAGCAATGGTGATAATCTCCGCCCCCTCCGGGGCTTTTACCGATTCCCACACGAGCTTCCGGGAAGTATCGACGGTTGTATCAAGACCTCCGGAAAGCAGCTGCTTTTTCATCGTCTCGATTGTTTCAAGCTGATCTCCCAGGATGGGTGCATTGTATGGGTTTACCGCCAGTTCGGCGCAGCCCTCGGCCATTCCAATTATCTGGTTTCCCTTTGGAAGTGAGCCGGTGAGCAGATATTCCCGGGCTGTCAGATAGATGCCCTCATCCCACCGTTTTACCGTTGAGGTGAGAATGTGTTTATAAGGTTTGCCCTCCAGTGCGGCATCCAATCCCCGATCGGTATCAACTGCAATGACCAGTTTTCCCACTTCCCCTCCGGCTCGATGGACCCCTGTTCCCGCCATTCCGGCCGCCTCATAGATCAGTTTTGCTCCCCGGGCAAATATGGATTGGGCTGCCCGGTATCCCTCTTCGGGATCGGTGAAGCTTCCGATATAATCCACCAGAACCTCCGTCCGGGAACCGGTTTTCCCATCCATGTATCGAACCCCGGCAAGAAAGGGTTCGATAAACCCGTCCCTGATAAAATCAAGATCGAAGCCTCCGAGGGCGGCGACGGTTTCTCCGGGGAAGCGCTCCGCAGCTACCGCTCCGGCCATAAAGGCAACATCCCGCATATCCCATTCCAGGGTGGTTAAATTATCCCCGTAGGCTTCCAGCACAAAGTCCAGACCGACAAAATCGGTATCGGGATAGGCGGCACAGAGAGTTTTAAAGGGATCGATATAGTGAAATCCTACACCTATCACCAGATCGTACTCTCCCAGGGCAAAGCCTTCCAGTCTGTCGGTGATGGCTTCTGCCCGTTCGGGGGAACTGCCGGAGGGGGTGGGGAGCACTTCGAACAGTGGCCCGTCTCCAAAGGCGGTACGCTGATCCCGGCTGATTACGGTCCCCTTAAACTCCTGCACCAGCCGGTTGATTCCAATCATCGCCTCTTCAGCCATCGGCTCAGGGCCTGTTTCTGTAGGCAGGAGGATCGCAATTCTGGTTCTGCCGGAGCTTTCTGCCGCTACGGCCTGGCCCTTACCCTCCGGAGTTGCATCCGGATTTGAAGCGGGACCCGAAGCTGTCTGGCATGAAAAAAGCAAAGCCCCTGTGATTAAGAGAAGCAGCCATGGATGTTTCACTTTTTACCCCCTGAAAATAATTTTTCTCTATAGTCTATTCTAGCAAGAAAAGGGGAAATCCGCAAGCTCTACTTTGTGGCCCCGGGGCTGATGAGAGTACTGCAAGAACCATCCACCTGCTCTGGGAGCT
>CAYMWV010000040.1:18154-22458 GCA_964394395.1 uncultured Sediminispirochaeta sp. | reverse complement strand
AGCGCAGGGAAAGAAAGGTATCAATACCCCGACCCTTGGGTCGGAAAGGGACGCTTTGCGTCCCGGGTCCAGGGCTTGCCCTGGGGTTTGATACCTTTCATTGTGGGGTTGGTTTTTTTGACCTCTTCCTGTGATCTCTTTTTCGGTCTCCCCCGATTGAGGGAGAATCCAGACGATTGGGGTGCTCAACTTTCTTCATTAGCTGCTGTAGCTCATACCGTAGATAGCGCAGCTCTCCGGTTTGTTTGGAGACAACAGGCTGAATGGTTTGATGACTATCAGGAGTTAAATGAGGTCTCTCTTGTATGGTCTAAAAACGAATACCCTGTTTCACCAGTACCTAGTTTTTTAAACGGATACGAAGGGGCAACGATATCATCTACAGGATATCATTCACAGTTAATCACTTCTCTTTCCCCGGGTGAAACCATTTATGCTGCCCTTTTTGGAAAGAACCAAAGAGGATGGAATACACCTCGGTATGCAAAGATTAAAATTCCCTCCTCATTTTCTCTTGTCGGGCCGATAACTGATATCGGTTTTTCTGATGTTTTTGAATGCTATGTCGATTATGATTTCCCTGATGCTTCAAGTGCATACAGGATTGATACTTCTGTTTTGCCTACAAGCATTACCATACATAAAGATGGTATTGGCAAGATATCTTTTCTCATATATTTTGATTTACCGCTGAGCACTACGGAGGTTGTATTTTCTCAAGCTGATCTAAAATTTACCGCAACGGGTGGACTGTTAGTTAAAATCTACCCTATCCTATTTAGATGGCAACCAGATAATGTAAATGGCGTTCAAGTTTATGATGTTGTGGAAGAACGGATTAAAGATTCGTCCCTTTTTATCTCCCATGCCCTTACTGCGAATAATATAGTCGATCTGACTGGAGTTATTGAAGTTTGTTCTACATCACTGGTTTATGGTTTTCTAATTGAGCCAGCTGTAATTGGTACAGACGCTATCGACATTGATGCAGTGCCCTCTCCGGCAATGGACATTTCCTATTTTGAATAGGTATCCTGTATATAGTTCACTTACTTGTTAAGTAAGAGCATTTAAATTCACTAGGAGGAACCAAATGAACATAATAATCAACGGCTCCGGCGGAAGAATGGGGCACATGATAGCACAGGTAGTCAAAGAGAGCGGCCTGGACAAGGTAGTTGCCGGGATTGATCCCCGGGGAGCCGACGGAAGTGAGACTTTTCCTGTATTCTCTTCCCTTGCCGATTGCGATGTAAAGGCCGATGTGGTGATCGATTTTTCCGGGGCCGAGGCCATTTCCGGCATGGCGGAGGCTTTGGAGGCCAAAAAAATGCCCGTTGTGGTGGCAACGACGGGGCTTACCGAAGAATTAATGGGGGCATTAAAGGAGCTTGCGAAAACAGTTGCGGTTTTCCAGGCTGCAAACATGTCCGTGGGCATCAATCTGATTAAGAAGCTTGCGGCTCAAACGGCGGCTGCCATCGGTGACACCTTCGATATCGAGCTGATTGAAAAGCATCACAATCAGAAAAAGGATGCTCCCAGCGGTACTGCCTTCACCCTGGCAGATGAGATCAATAAAGCTCTGGACGGCTCTCTCGCCTATGTACACGGCCGCCGGGAGACAGCAAAGCTACGGGAGAAAAAGGAACTGGGGATCCATGCTCTCCGGGGTGGAACCATTGTGGGAGAACATGAGGTGATTTTTGCCGGTACCGATGAGGTAATCACCATCAGCCATGCCGCAGCCAGCCGCCAGGTTTTTGCCGCCGGGGCGATCAAAGCCGCCAGGTTTATACTTGCCCAGTCACCCGGTTTTTACACCATGGACGACCTCCTGGGAGGCTAATCGGAGCATTGAGGCTGTCCTGCAAGCTCTCCTGAATGTTATCCACACTACAACTGCTGAAGGAGGCGCATATGCCCATCTGTTACAACTGCAAAACATCCCTTCCCGAGGTAATTGGAAGGAGTACCCTCTGCGAAGGCTGCGGCAAGGAGCTGCGGGTCTGTTTTAACTGCCGTTTCTATGCTCCCGGGCTTCAGTGGGAGTGCCGGGAGCGGATTGATGAAGGTGTGCAGGAGAAGGACCGAGCCAATTTTTGCGGCTTCTTTTCTGCAGGGGGAAACAGCAAAACGAAGCGGGGCAGGGGCGGTTCTGATGGCAACTCTGGTACTGGTAAAAGCAAGGAGGAAGCTGCCCGGGATGCCTTTAAGGGTCTCTTCTCTGCCGGGGATGGCTCCTGATCCGGTCTCTCTCGCCCGTCAGTTCAACGGCTCCTGTAACCCTAAAACGTAAAACTGCTCAAAGGAGCTTCCCCGGGATCTTACCTATATTCCGAATATGGAATAGAGTGGAAGATACCGTGTTTATGATTTTCAGAGGGCGGGATAGCCTCAATCCCCGGTTAATTCGTATACTTTTATTGCCGATAGATGTAGAAGAGCTATATCAATGACGAGTTTGCAGAAGGTTGCGCTGAGTCTACTCATAACCATCCTCCTTACCACCGGGTTTGCCTTTGTTGCTTACTCCGGCTTTTTTGCGTTCATTGAAGCACGATACTTCGATTCCCGGGTTACAGAGACGGTTCTTGACGAATTGAACTACAAAGTGCGCTCCCTGGAGGAGTACCACGATAATAATCTGGAGCGCTTTGAGAATCTCACTGGGGGATTTGATGCCGCAGCTATCTATTCACCCAACTGGGACCAGGAAACCATCTTTTCTATCCGTAACCTGATTGAAACCTTCCAGGACAGCTACAACGGGATGGTGGGGCTACGATTTGTTGATGCTGAAGGGAAGATTCATTTTTCCACTTTTGAAGAGGATTCTGAGCGGGAGGGGCAGTATAAGACGGTATATCGCGATCTTCCTGAATTTGAAGGATCCGTCTACTCCTTTGGTTCCGATGCTCCCTTTACCTATCACCCCGGAGAGCGGCTTTTTGTCTATGAGCTGACCGTAGCAGGTAATGATGGCAGAGAGAGGGGAAAGAGTCTCTGGTATATCAGCAAACGTGATCTGGAGCGGTTCCTCATTCGTAACGGCGCTCTCGATCCGGCAGATAATCTTGGCGTAGTAGAGGGGGGGTATCTTTTCGGCGCCCTTGCTGAGGATGCCTCACTCTTTACATCCCCAACATCACCAGAGCAGCTTGATGGGCAAGAGGAGGCGGCGGAGCAGGAGCAAGCTCTTGAGCAGCCTCCAGAAGAGCGGCAGGATCAGAAATCCATCGCATCAATAGCCGATCGCTTCACTTGGAGCAAGATCGGACCGGAGAACAGGGAAGTGTGGAGTGATGAGAAGGGAAAAGGGTTCTATCTTTTCTCTGAAGCTACCGATCGTTATGGGATCATTGGCTATTTTGTTCCGGTTAACGAGTTTGCCCTCAATCCGGCTCTTAAAATTGTTCTTATTCTGGCAACCTTTTTCTCGCTTTTCCTGATATTGCTGCTCCTGTTAAACATCCGGCAGGATAAAATGGTGGTCCTCTCAGACCGGGTCCGCAAGTTTCAGATCCGCTTTCTTCAGGAGTATCTGGAACGAAAGGATGAGCTCGATTGGGACCGATGGCATCGGGATGTGGAGAGCCGGAAGGATGAGGTGCGAAAGGGGATAAAAACCGGACTTGGGAAGCTGAAACCTGAGGATGAGAAAGCCATTGATGGTATGATCGATTCGGGTTGGGAAGAGATCTTCTCTGTTATCGACCGCAAGATGGCCGATAAGACGACCGCTTTACCCGGCCAGGTTGATATCAAAAACCTCGAAGAGGTGGTCGGAAAGATCCTCACCTTAAGTGGTCAAGCAGGACTTACCCCCTCTTCCGACACCACCGGGCAAACTCCCTCCCCATCCTCTGGAGAATCCCCGGCGACAGCAAAACCGGCTCCACCTGAAGTGCGGGCTCTCCCGGAAGCAGTTCATGCAGAAGAGCTTGATGAGGTCGAGGAACTTGGAGAAGCCGAAGAACTCGACGAAACCGAAGAGCTTGAAGAGGTTGAGGAACTTCAAGAAGCAGAAGAGCTTGAGCCCACTGGTGAGTTAGAAGAGCTTGGAGAGGCCGAAGAGCTTGATTCGGCTGAAGAGTTAGAGGAGCTTGACGAGGCGGAAGAGCTTGAAGAGGTTGAGGAACTTCAAGAAGCAGAAGAGCTTGAGCCCACTGGTGAGTTAGAAGAGCTTGGAGAGGCCGAAGAGCTTGATTCGGCTGAAGAGTTAGAGGAGCTTGACGAGGTAGAAGAGCTTGACGAGGTAGAAGAACTTGATGAAGTCGAAGAGCTTGACGGAGCCGATGAGG
>CAYMWV010000040.1:0-18054 GCA_964394395.1 uncultured Sediminispirochaeta sp. | reverse complement strand
CTTGACGAGGTAGAAGAACTTGATGAAGTCGAAGAGCTTGACGGAGCCGATGAGGCTGAAACCCCCGAGGAAGCTGAAACAGAAACTGAAGCAACTCCTTTGCCTGAGCCTGGCACAGAACATCTGTCTGAAACTGAAACGGAGCCAGAAGAGGACACCAGTTACCTTCCCGATGTGGACCTCGATCTCAGTGACAGCGATGAGAAGAGTGGAGATGGGGAAAATCTTGAAGAATCCGCAGATGAGCCAGCCCTTCTCGAGGAGTATGAGGAACCTGGAAAGGAAGAAGATAAAGTAAACAGAAGCCTCCAGAAACAAATCTCTCAAGAATTAGCCGCCTCGGTAAAATCCTCGTACCGGAAACGGGTGGAACTGCTTACTTCGGAGTTGAAAGGGCGGGATGGTTACAGCAGTCAGGTAAAAGAGGTAGCAAAGAAAGAGCTGGAAACTCGCCTTTCTAAGCGACTCTATCCTTCTTTAGGGGATGATGCCCGTTACGATTTTCTTGAGGAGGTTGTCGAAACCGACCTGGAAGTTTTAGAATTGGAATATGTCTCCGGTGAACCGGAACCGTTTCATCGTCCTCACTTCTTGACCGGTGCTTTTTCATACCAGCCGGTGCAGGGGTTTTTGGAAACAGTTACAGAAAGTGATTCCGGTGGAAGGGAGTTTGAGATGATCGAAAAATCTGACGATATAGTGCACGATAAAGACGAGGATTCGGTGGAAGAACTGGAAGAATTGGATGAGCTTGAAGAACTCGAAGAACTCGAAGAGCTGGAAGAACTTGAAGAGCTGGAAGAGGATAGTCCATCTTCCGGTGGAAGTGACTATCAATCTCTGAAAAATAACAATCGGCTTCAACTCTTCTCAATTGATGAAGAATTGGGGGAATCAGGTGATGCTACAGATAGCGAATCAATCGCAGAAACCGATGGAGTCTTTCAAATATCAGATGAGCTTATCCAATCTACTTCAGTAAAAAGCAAGGGTCCGAAGGAAGGCCATGAATTCGGTTCTCTGGTTGAAGAGGTGCTCTCGGGAAGGGAGGATAGTGGAGAGGAAGAGAGTTCCGGCGGAATAGAATCTCTTTTTGGCGGAGGTGATCTGGATCTTCCCGCCTTTGACGACATTGTTGACCCTGGGGAAGAGGGCTCTGACGATGATGGGAATAGGGGACCATCCCCTCAGGGTTCCCGGTTTCGAGACTCCTCTTTCAACTATGATCAGTACCTTTCCGGCTTCAAGAAGGGGATGATTGGTTTGATGAAATCCCTGATGCGTATTTCCCACAAGATGGGAGCCATGTATGCAGCCATTCTGTTAGAAAAAGGGGGAGAGTGGATTATTGACTACTCCATCGGCTTTAACCGGAAAAGTTTGGGAACCTTCACCTTTACTCCTAATGAACCGCTGGTAGAGGATGTGTTTAAGAAGAAGAAGCTAGCCAATATTTCCCTCCCCGATGACAGCTCTTCCTATTTTCATGAGAAGATGTGTGAAGAGGACCGGAAGTATACTCAGGGGATGCTCTTTATACCAATTATATATAATGGAGATGATGCATATCTGTTTATCAGTTTACGGAAACC
Source organism: uncultured Sediminispirochaeta sp. (assembly GCA_964394395.1). Lineage (GTDB taxonomy): Bacteria > Spirochaetota > Spirochaetia > DSM-16054 > Sediminispirochaetaceae > Sediminispirochaeta. The sequence goes on along the minus strand of CAYMWV010000040.1, from coordinate 16,462 downwards.
TGAGGGGGATGTTAAAGCGGTTCTGGATAAGCTTGCCAAGCTTTAGCTTGACATCGGCCTCAGGTTTCCGTAAGATTATCGTTAATCTGGAGCTGGAGGAGTCTAATGACTATCATATTGATGATCGTTCTCCCCATCTCCGGTTTGATTCTAGGTTGGACAATTAGGTGGCTGTATGCCAGATTCCAGCTTTCCTCTTCGGAGCAGAAAGCTGAGCGAGTAAAGCAGGAAGCCGTCAAAGAGGCGGAAGCCAAAAGACGGGAGCTGATTCTTGAAACGAAGGATGAACTACTTCAGGAGAGAAACCAGCAGGAGCGTGAGTTCCGCGAAAGAAGGAATGAACTGCAGCGCTTTGAAAAAAGGCTGTTACAGAAGGAAGAAAATCTAGAAAAAAAGCAGACTGATCTGGATAACCAGAAGCAGCAGCTTTCAGACCGGGATGGTTCGTTAAGGGAACGGGAAGAGTTACTCGGAAAACAGGAAGAGAAATGGAAAGCTGAGTTGGAACGGGTTGCCGGAATCTCCACGGATGAGGCTAAAGAGCTGATCATCCAGTCCATGGAGAACGAGGCAAAACATGACGCTCAGGTTATTATCAACAAGATTGAGCAGGAAGCCCAGGCGACTGCGGAGAAAAAAGCTCGGGATATTATTATAACCTCGATTCAACGACTGGCCACCGATGTAAGTAATGATGTTACTGTCAGTTCGGTGAGCCTGCCCAGTGATGAGATGAAGGGGAGGATAATCGGCCGGGAGGGCCGTAATATCAGAACCCTGGAGACCCTTACCGGGGTGGATATCATTATTGATGATACCCCCGAAGCGGTGGTTATATCCTGCTTTGATCCAATCCGCAAAGAGATTGCCAAAGTTTCTCTGGAGCGGCTGATCCAGGATGGTAGAATCCATCCGGCCCGTATCGAAGAGGTTGTCCACAAGGTCACCAAAGAGATAAACCAGATCATCACTGAAGAGGGTGAAAAGGTGTTCTTTGACCTGGGAATTCATAACCTTAATCAGGAAGCAATCAAGGCCCTTGGGCGGCTTCACTTCCGGACCAGTTATGGTCAGAATGTGCTCAAGCACGCCAGGGAAGTGGCGGTTCTCTCAGGGATGATTGCAGCAGAGATTGGTGCTGACCGGGAGATTGCCAAGCGGGGTGGACTCCTGCACGATATCGGAAAGGGTATTGAAACTGACGGAGATGGAAACCATGCCGAACTGGGTGCAGAACTTGCCCGTAAGCTGGGTGAAGATCCCCGGGTGGTCAATTCCATTATCAGTCACCACAACGATGTAGAACCCAACTGTGTTGAGTCGGTCATCGTTCAGTTGGCAGATGCTATCTCCGCTTCCAGGCCAGGGGCCCGGCGGGAGACCATCAACAACTATATCAAGCGGCTTGAGAACCTGGAGAAGCTCTCTGAGAGCTTTGACGGTGTGGAGAAGGCTTACGCCATCCAGGCGGGCCGGGAGCTTCGTATCATGGTCAACAACGATACGGTGGACGACCCCGGTGCCCGGGAATTGGCAAAGGATATTGCAAAGAAGATTGAGGCTGAGCTTCGCTATCCCGGAAGGATAAAGGTGACCATCATCCGGGAAACACGGGTTGTGGAGTATGCCAGATAAATTTACCGTCCTGCTTTTGGGTGATGTTTTTGGACAGCCCGGATGCAGGGCCCTCTTTGTCGGCCTGAAGGGGCTTCGGAAGGAGCACCGGGCCGATATGGTTGTGGTGAACGGCGAGAATGCTGCTGCCGACGGTTTCGGGATTACTCCGGAGATCGCCGGGCAGCTTTTTTCTTCCGGGGCCGATGTTATCACCACTGGAAACCATATCTGGCAGAAACGGGAAGTTCTTGGCTATCTGGATAGCGAAGAGAGAATCCTCAGGCCCGCAAACTATCCCCCAGGGGTTGCCGGCCACGGTACGGTAGTGGTCGATGTTAAAGGTACCGCTGTTGGAGTTATCAACCTGCAGGGAAGGGTACGGATGGGGAGTCTCGACTGCCCTTTTAGAACTGCTGCAGATCTGGTACGAAAACTGAAGGAGAAGGCGAAGATCATCCTTGTTGATTTTCATGCCGAGGCACCGGATGAGAAGGAAGCTCTTGCTTCCTACCTGGATGGACAGGTTACATTCATTGGTGGAACCCACACCCATGTGCAAACTGCTGATGAGCGGATCTATCCCGGAGGAACCGGTTATATCACTGATCTGGGTATGACCGGACCGACTGAAAGTGTTATTGGCTGCTCTCTTGATATATCCCTCCGTCGTTCAGAAACCCAGATGCCCTTGAAAATGGAGGTGGCTGACAATAGTGCCTCAATCCAGGGGGTGAAGGTGGAGATAGACCGGGAAAGTGGGCATACCTTAACAATCGAGCGCTTGATGATTCAATCCTTCCTTTAGCTTAGATCCAGCTCCTATGAAACGGCTTCCTTTGCTACAGCTTTTATACCAACGCTACCCCGATATTCCCCGGGAAGAGCTCTTTGCCAAAGTGCTCTGTGGTGAGGTGCGGGTTGGAGATGGGATCATCACCGATCACAAAGAGCTTATCCCGGCAGATTCGCCGCTTGAGCTTATCGATGGTGGTTTTGTCAGCCGGGGAGGGGAGAAACTTGATGCTGCTTTGCAGGCTTTTGGTCTTGATATTTCCGGTATGGTGTTTGTCGATGCCGGAGCTTCCACAGGGGGCTTTACCGATTGCCTCCTCTCAAGAGGAGCCCGGCTGGTACATGCGGTGGATGTGGGATACAACCAGCTCCACTATCGGCTTCGGGAAGATCCCCGTGTTCTGGTTCATGAAAAGACCAATCTGATGGAGCTTCGGCGCCTTGAGCCTCAGCCCCATGCCGCAGTGGCAGATCTCTCCTTTCGCTCCCTCAGACGGGCTGCTGCCAAGCTCCTTTCCCTCACCAGCGAGGGGTGGGGGCTTGTTCTCTTCAAACCCCAGTTTGAGCAGGGCTATTCGGGTACTTTTACGTCGGGAAAGGCTTTATGGAGAGAGTCGAGAAGCCCTTTTTCCGGCCTGGTATCGGATGACCATCAGCGGGAAGAGATTTTCTCTCTCCTTGAAAGGGACCTGAAGGAGGAGGGTGTTATGGTAGAGGCACGGGTCGATTCCCCGGTGCATGGGAAGAAGAAGGGGAACCAGGAGAGCATTCTGAAGATCTATCGTATGGAAGAGTGATTTAACGAATTGTTGCAAATTGCAGAACGATCCATCCACCTATCCCCAGTGCACAGAGATCGGTGATGAGGGGAAGGGGTGATAGGGTCAGACCGGGCCAAACCACGTAGAGCGATGCAAGTACAAGCCCCAGAATCACCATCATCGTGCCCCTGAAGAAGCGTTTAAGCAGAAGGTCGATCAGCTTTGCGGCTGCTACAAGTCCTGCGGCCGTGCCAACTCCAAAGATCAGTAACGGTGCTATTGCCAGTGCATTGATAAAGCCGAGAATGTGGTAGTACTCCCCCAACAGCAGCATCACAAAGGAGCCGGAGATCCCCGGTATAACCATGGAGGAGGCGGCTAAAAGGCCACTGATAAAGAGCTTCAAGCCGTAGAGGCTTGATAAAACCGGCAGAACCCCGACTTCCAGCTCCGGCCTTGGCATATATCGGTCCATAATCCCGAGAGCGAGGGTCAGAGAAAAACCGGCAAAAAAAAGCAGCCAATGGGGAAGCTGTACGCTTTCCTGCTTCTTTTTCATCTCCTGCATCAGAGCGGGAAGGCTTGCGGCTATTAAACCGAGAAAAAAGAAGCCCAAGGGCTCCGGATAACGCTGGTAGAGCCATTCCACCAGACGGGCAAAGAGCAGGATGGAGATCCCGGCTCCGATAAAGAGGGGGATCAGCAGTTTTGCGTACTCCCATCGCTTCTTCCAGCTGGCGGTAAAGATATTCCCTACAGCTTCGGCCAGTTCATGGTAGATCCCCATAATTAAGGCAATCGTTCCCCCGGAGACACCGGGGATTACATTGGCTATCCCAATTCCAGCCCCTTTCAGTCCCAGGCCGACGGGAACCCGAAATCGGCCTCCGGTTTTGCTATCTTTGTTTTCCTCTGTCACTGCCATTTCCTGCTTTTTCTTTAAGCATCCTGCTACTCAAAGGAGTTTCTATTCAAAGGAGTTTCTATCCAGTTTTCCCGAGATGGGAAGTCCCTCACTTACCAGAAAATTCCGCTTTTTACCCTCAATGGTAACTATCACCGAATCTACACTGGAGAACTCTGTGGCAGTGTATACCACCTGTTTCAGGGCTGCATCAGCGCCTTCAGCACCAAACTCATTAAAGGTGAAATCCTCGGTAAAATCAATATGGGCGGCCCCCTCTTTGACTGCCACAGAACGAATGCTGCTCTGATCGGGAATAAGGGAAATCATCCCCTTATTGAGTTCTGCAGGGCTCAAGCCCTCCAGAAGAGCTTCCATGGTTCTGGTCAGGGGAGCTGTAGTGTAATAGACCGGTCTTGCCACATGCTGCAGGCTGATAGCCCCAGCGTCTCCGACTATGACGAAATAGAGAACCGAGGTACGCAGTTTTTTATCTACCAGGGGGGTATCCTTCTCCTCTTCCTGCTCCTCTTGATTATCCAGAGCGGGGAGCTCAATCTTCTCTTCCCCTTCCGGTTCCTCAGCTTCCGGTTGAATCGAAATTTCCTGAGGCTCTTTTTCCGGCTTCTGTTCCGGCTCTGTTTCCAGTTCCCTCTCCGGTTGATTATCTTCTTGAGTATCTTCTGATGGGACAATCCGTTTAACTTCCGGATTCTGTTCTTCCTGCTTAAAGATGTTCAAGACCGAATCGAAGCCGGTATTCTCCAGAACGGTACTAATTCGTTCCCGGCTGAAGAGAAAGACAACCAGAACCAGCAATATAAGGGCTATCCAGAAGAGACAACCTAGGGAACTCTGTTTTTTGCGTGCCATACTGCTCTATTATCGGCATGTTTGGATCCTATTTGACACCGGAAGGATAAGTGAAGTATAGTTTTATTGGGATGAAAACGTTCAAAGGTATATCAGCAAGTCCAGGTATTGTGGTAGGAGTGGTCTATCTCTATCTTGAAGATACCATTCAGGTTCCCAAATATGACATCTCCCCTGATATGGTGGAAGATGAACTGGAGCGTTTCCATGAGGCTTCAAAAAAGGCTGGGGATGAGATTCGGGAGCTGAAAGAACGGACCAGCAACACCATGGGGGAGGATGAAAGCCGACTCCTCGATTCCCATATCATGATGCTCAGCGATCCGGAGTTTACCAGAAACATAGAGCAAAACGTTCGGGACCAGAAGCTCAATGTGGAGTGGGTTCTCTATGCTACTATCAAAGAGCTTGTTAAGACTCTGGAAGCTAGCCAGGACCCCTACCTCCGGGAGCGGACGGTAGATATTCACGATGTAGCCAAGCGGGTATACAATCACCTCCTCTATCGGGACAGGATCAGTTTATCGGATATTGAGGAGGAGGTAATTGTGGTAACCCATAACCTCCTTCCTTCAGACACCCTCTCAATGAATAAAAACTCTGTTCTCGGTATCGCCATGGATGCGGGGGGGAAAACCAGTCACACTGCGATTCTGGCCCGCTCCTTTGAGATTCCCGCCGTTTTGGGTCTTAGTGATATAACCTCCCACGCAAAAACCGGAAATGCGATCATTATCGACGGGAATTCCGGTACGGTCATTCTGCAGCCCGACGAAAAAAGCAGGGCAATCTACGAGAAGAAGATGAAGGAGTGGCAGCGCCGGGAGGTTGAGCTGCTTACGCTTAACGAACTGCCTGCGGAGACCCGGGATGGAAAAACCATCAGCCTCCGAGCCAATATCGAGGTACCGGAAGAGACCGAATCGGCTATCAGTCACGGAGCTGAGGGGATTGGCCTTTACCGCTCGGAGTTTCTCTTTCTTCAACCCGGCGGTTTCTCCTCCGAAGAGAACCAGTACCGCGCCTATTCAAAGGTGCTTGAGGGGATGTCCGGTAAGGGCGGGGTGACAATCAGAACCCTCGATGTGGGGGGAGATAAGGTTATTCCCGGTATTGAGGGACTGGATGAGAAAAATCCCATTTTGGGGTGGCGGGCTGTCCGTTTCTGCCTCAGCCGGAGAGATCTCTTTAAAGTTCAGCTTCGGGCTCTTCTTCGAGCTTCGGTTCATGGGGACCTGAGGATCATGTTTCCCATGATCAGCGGTGTGGAGGAGCTGGAAGAGGTAATCCAGTTTTTTGAGGAGTGCAAGGAGGAGATGCGCCGGGAGGAGATTCCTTTTACGGAAGATATCCCTGTGGGGATCATGATTGAAGTGCCCTCTGCGGCCCTCACTGCGGATATTCTGGCACGAAAGGTTGATTTCTTCTCTATTGGTACAAACGATCTTATCCAGTATACTATAGCAGTCGACCGGGGCAACGAGAAAATCGCCTACCTCTATGAGCCCTTCCACCCCGGGGTTCTGCGGCTCCTGAAACGGGTAATAGATGATGCTCACGAGGCGGGGATTCCCGTGGCCATGTGCGGAGAGGTGGCCGGTGATCCCTATGCAACGGTGATACTCCTTGGACTGGGTCTGGATATCTATAGCATGAGCTCCTTCGGAATCCCGGAGGTGAAGAAAATCATCCGCTCGGTCTCCATGAGTGAGGCGGAAGAGCTGGTCGGCACCATCATGGAGATGAAATCATTCCGTGAAATCGACAATTATGTCAGGAGTTGGATGAATGAGCGCTTCGACCTCGCAGTTACCTGAAAAGAAGAAGCTTCAGGGTGATCTCCAGGATGATCCCCAGGATGATCTACCGGAAAGTGTGACCGGAGGGGCCGGCGAGGATACCCTCTATCTACCCCTTATTGCGGTGGTGGGCAGGCCCAATGTGGGAAAATCGACCCTCTTTAACCGCCTAATCCGCAAACGCCGTTCGATTACCGACCCCACCCCGGGGGTAACCCGGGATCCGGTGGAGCATGAGTGGCAGATTGACGGACAACGGCTCCTTCTGGTAGATACCGGAGGCTTTAAGGCTGGCGGGGACTCCATGGATGAACTGGTCAGCAGTAAGAGCATCTCCTACCTTGAGCGGGCTGAGGCGATCCTGTTAATCACCGATGTAACCGATCTTACTCCGGAGGATGAAACCTTCATTGAACTGCTCCGGCCCTATTCGGATAAGCTCCTCCTTCTGGTAAACAAGGTGGACAACCCGAAGCGGGAACAGGATGTGTGGGATTACTACTCCCTCGGTCTTGGAGAGCCCATTCCTATCTCTGCTGCTCACGGTATCGGCATAGATCTTTTAGAAGAGGCTTTGATGGCCAGGCTGGAAGAATCGGGGGCCTTTGAACGATCTGCAGCCTATAGCCAGGGAGAGTCTGAGGATGTCCCTATCCGCCTGGCGGTGCTTGGAAAGCCCAACACGGGAAAATCAACCCTTACAAACCACCTTATCGGGAGGGATGTCTCCATTGTCTCGGATATCCCCGGGACCACCCGGGACGTGATCGAGAGCAGTTTCAGCTGGAAAGATACGCACTACACCATCCTTGATACCGCCGGTATCCGGCGGAAAAAAAAGGTGGGGGAAAATATTGAATACTATTCGGTAAACCGTGCCTTTTCTGCCATTGAAGAGGCCGATCTGGTCCTCTTGATGATTGACGCCCAGGAGGGGCTTAGCGACCAGGATAAAAAGATTACCAGTCAGATTATCAAACGGGGGAAAGGGGTGCTGCTGGTTCTCAACAAGTGGGACATGGTTAAAGAGATGCCCAATATGATGCAGGCCATCGAAGACCGGGTTCGCTTCCTTTTTCCGGTTCTTGATTTTGCTCCCCTGATCCCCATCTCGGCAAAGACAGGTGAGGGGCTGGAGAAGCTTATCAGTACCGTTTTCGCCGTATACCGGCAGCTGCGCCGGAGGGTGGATACCGGCGCCTTCAACGCTAAGCTGAAGGAGTGGGGAGAACGATACCAGCCACCCCGGGGGAAGCGGGGACACTACAAGGTTCTCTACGGAACCCAGGTGGGGATCGAACCTCCCCGGTTTCTCCTCTTTGTGAACCGAAAAAGCGGTTTTCCCGTCGCTTATGTCAGCTATTTGACCAATAACATCAGGAAGGAACTCGGTTTTCAACGGGTTCCCCTGCGGATTGATCTAAAAGAACGGCGGAGGAATTAGCGTTTGTGGAAGGCTATTCGATCGGCCAGGTCTGTTCGCTCCTTGATATAAAGCCCCATGTGCTTCGCTATTGGGAGCGGGAGCTGCAGTTTCTTAACCCTGAGAAGGATGATGGCGGCAGGCGCCGCTATTCCATTGACGATTTACAGCTTCTATTCCGGATCAGGTACCTGGTTATAGAGCGCAGGATGACCCTGGAGGGGGTTTCCAGGGCAGTTTGGGAGGAGAGCAGCCAGGTCTCCTCGGGCCCCCTCGCTTCGGTCAGAGCATTACGCCGGGACCTCCTTTTTCTAAGCCAACTTGTGGATAAACAGGCGGAAAAGCTGGAAAAACTTGGTTTTCCCCCGGAATCTTCCGATATTGAGAAATGATGAGGTATAAGAAAAGAGATTTTTTTCTCCTATGGGCCACACTCCTGTCTCTTACGCTTGTTGCTTCCCTTTCGGGAGAGTCGCTCATCCATGAATGGGGGGGCTCCTATCGCAAGCTGCTCCTGCCGCCGGAACACGATTTTCTTAGAAGAGAGGTGCTGCAGGGGGATAAGGAGCTGGTAGACGACCTGCGCCCGGTTCCTGATGCGGGAGTTTCGGTTCGCTACTTTATTTTGAAAGATGAAGAGGGGGGGAATGCCTTTCGCTCCTGTTTTACTTTTGGGGATGAGTGGGATCTGGATAATCCCGGCAGGGGTGCCTGGGTCCTTCATTATCCCGCAAGGGGAGAAGCGGTTGAATTTGTCACCATCATGATTACCCCCGATGGTTCCTCCTATATCGAGGTGTATCCCAAAGAGGATGGTTCAGGGGTGGTGTTTACCATCTACCTGGAGGGACGGCCCATTCAGAAATCGGTCCCCCTTGCTCTCCCCTTTGAAACGTTTCTCCAGGCTCCCTTTTCAGATTTTGCCGAAATGAGCAGGGGCTATGTGGATTGGAGCTTCTACTTCCCCGATCCTGCTTCTCTTGCCGGCGGTTCTCTGAAGGAGCTCTCCACCTTGATCGGCTCTCTTCTTCCCAAACTCCCCTATGCTGGGGATGGTGCTCTGGACCGGGATGGGAAATGGGTCTATATAAGGGACGGTTCACCCCAGGAGGGAGATGCACCGGGGCTAAACTGTTCAGGCTTTGTTAAATGGGTGGTAGACGGCCTGGCCTTCCCGAAAACCGGGAGCCTTTTCCCGGTGGACCAATTGAGACGGGCTCCGGAGGAGGAGCGGAACAACCGCTGGAGCCGACAGCTGGAGGAGGAGCGGCAACCCTGGTTTGGCCTCGACTGGACCAGGAATCTTGCTCTTCTCTACCGGCAGATCGTTCATCCGAATGCTTCCTACGATCAGATTGATGTAGATGATCTACAGTACCACCCCTACCGTCGCAATATAGGCTACCCCCGAGCCTGGATCAAGCCAATTGCCTGGGAGCTGGCGGTACGGGAACCGGGAAATTTCTATCTCCTGTCCGTTAACGATCAGAGAGGGGAGCCTCCATTGCGGGAGCATTATCATACTGCGGTTCTCTTTCCCTACTTGAACGAATACGGTAAGCTGGAAATAGATATCTATGAAAGTCTTCATGGCGGTGCGGTTAAAACCCCTGTGGAATCCTTTCTAATGGGTTATGATGGTGCATATGACGGAGCATATGACGGTGCATATATACATCTGGTCAGAATTGATGGAGAGAGCAACTTTGATCCTCCTGCCATCAGGCTTGAGCCCAGCCTGCGTAGACAATAGGAGATGTATTTCATGAGAGGCAATGGTAAACTCTTTCCTGTCAGTTTAGTTCTCCTACTCCTTCTGTTTTTCCTGGGGGGAACCTTTCTGCCAGCCCAGCTTTTTGCCCAAAACCCCGCTTCCGCCCTTTTTCTTGAAGCTGAAGCGCGGTTTCGAAAGGGTGACTATCTCTTTGCTCTCCGCCGATATGAGGAATTAATCAAGGATTATCCGGTATCGGAATATGTATCCGATGCCTGGTTTCGCAAGGGGGTGATCCTCTATCGAACCGGGAAAAGCGGAGAGTCCCTTTCGGTGCTGGACCGGGTTGAAAAGCGGTACGGTTCTACCCGATTTGTCGAATATATCCCCTTCTGGAAGGGCTTGGCCCATTTCTCCCTGAATGATTACGGGAAAGCAGAACAGGAGCTGCGCCGTTTTCTCTCCAATGATCCGGATCAGCTCCAGGGAGATGGGGAGAAGTATCTCGCTCTTACCTTGCAAGAGCTGGGGCTTATAGAGGCGGCGGCAGAAACGGCTCTCTCCGCCCTGAAAAGAGAGTTAGGGGAGGAAGAAAAAGGGGGGCAGTCAGGGAAGAGTGCGCAGCCGGATCCCTGGCTTCTCGCCTTCTCCGTCTCCCTTCTTCTGGAGGCGGAGAGAGAAGAGGAGGCTTTATCCCTTATGGAGGGGGTTGATCCAGCCTCTTTTACTCCCCAGTGGTCCTTCAAGCTCGCTTTTTACAAGGCTGAGTCTCTCTATCGAAAGGGGCGGGAAGAGGAATCGGTAAGCTGGTATGAAACAGCCTTAGACGCCTCCCTGGATACCGCCTCACTGGCCTACCAACGGCTCTATTCGATCTACCGAAATCTGCAAATGGAGGAGCAGCGGGACGCCCTTTTTGATCGGGCTCAGTTGGCCCTGGCAGAAAAACCGGAGCTCTTGAACAGCTTTCTCCTTCAGGCGGGAATAGAGCAATTTAGAGCCGGTTCCGGGGAATTGGCTGCCTCCTATTTCAGACGGGTGATACGAACCTCTTCTATAGAGAGTAGCAGGGACCTGGCCCTCCTCTATCTTGCCCGGCACATTCATGCAAAAGGGGAGAGAGAAGAGGCACTTAGTCGGCTTTCCAATGAAGCTTCCGGGCAGAGCGCAATAAGCGAGGAGATCCTCTTCACTCTGGCCAATTTTCAGACCTCCCTTGAACAGTGGAGGGAAGCTTCGAAGAGTCTGGAAAACCTTCTGGGCAGTTTCCCTGAAACGAAGAGGAGATCGGAGGCCGAGTACCTGCGTTCCTATGCGGAATACCGAAGCGGTAACTATTCCAGGGCCCTCGCCCTGGTGGAGAATATCTTTTCTTCTGGTTATACCGGCGACAATATCCCGAATCTGCTCCGTCTTAAAAGCAGGATCCACATCAGTTTGAACCAGTATGACCGGGGAATTGAAGCTCTCAAGGAGTACCTCCCCCTGGCTCCCGAGGATCTGGAAGCTGAAAAGGACCTTTTGCGGCTCTACTACCAGTTGAAAGATTACCAGCGGATCATCAGGAACGCTCCCCTGCTTTTAGAGCGTCTTTCCGGGGATGGGGAGGATGTGCGCTACTTGCTGGCTCTCTCCCTTGTAACAGAGCGACGTTATGAAGATGCCCTCGCTCAGTTTGAAATGATTTTATCTGGAGAGCCGGATCCTACTATAATCTCCTATGCGCTCTTCTATTCCGGCTGGTCCGCCTATCGTCTGGCTGACTTTGACCTTGCGGTCAGCCGCTTTTCGGATCTGGAAAAACGATTTCCTGACCACGAACTGGTTGAGCGAGCCCTTTACCTTCACGGTTGGTCCCTCTTTTCTCTGGGGCGCTATGAGGAAGCTTCCAGAACCTTCGGAAAGTATGGGCAGCAGGTTGCCGGGAGAGATGCGGATAAGGGAATATTTATGTACGCCAGAAGCTTGGCTGCTGCCGGGAATATCGAGTATGCCACTGCTGCATACCAGAGTTTGATTGGTCAAAAGCAGTCCGACTACACCGATGACGCTCTTTACGCCTATGCGCAACTGCTGCAGGGGGAGGGGAGATATGATGAGGCAGCCACCGCTTATTATGATCTCTGGCAGCGATATAAGACCGGAATTTTTGCTGAAGATGCCCTTTATAACCGAGCTGAACTTTTCTATCTCCAGGGAGCGTATGGGAAAGCGGGAGATGCCTTCTACTTCTACAGAACCCGCTATCCATCGGGGAAACTGGTGGATGCCAGTTTGCATTATGGAGCCCGGGCGGCTCTTCAGCAAGGTGAACCCTACCGGGCGATTTTGCTTTGGGAGAAATTGATTGAAGATCATCCAAAGAGCACCTACCATGTGGATGCCCTTGAAGGACTTGCCAGGGAGTATCAAGGGGTGGGGGAATATCGAAAATCCCTGGCCTTTTACAGTCGGCTTCTTGCCCTCTACCCTGATCGGGGAGAGCTGATTGATGCAGAAACTGCTGTTTCCACCCTGAGTAAAATTCTTGACGGAGCGAATCCGGCTGAAGCCCGATTCGAGGCTGTTGTGGAAAGGGAGGGTACCTCCTCCAGGGAAGGGGTAGAGGCGACGATGGAACTTGCCCGGATCTACTTGAACCGGTACGACCGGAAAGAAGGAGAGGCAAGAGAGTTACTGGAGCGGGTAGTGGAGGTGTCGGACCGTTATGGAGAGGCCGCTGCCCGGGCTTATTACCTTCTTGGGGACTTATCCTTTTCGCAGGAAAATCTGAAAAAGGCGGTGCGGTTCTATCTTGATGCTGCAGCTTTCGGGGTGGATGAAGACTTTTCTGCCAAATCGCTCTACCGAGCCGCCGAAACGGCCCAGGAGGGAGGGGATCGGCAGACAGCGGCGGAGATCATTCGGAAGATTGAGGCTTCCTATCCCGGTTCAGAGTGGGCGGCCCGGGGCAGGGATCTGCTGGAGGGGAGAGAGTAATGAGAAAGCTGTCAATCCACGTACATCTTATGTTTTTCTTTCTCCTCTTTCTGATCCACGGTCAGGATATACTCCACGGTCAAGAGACCATCAGCGGACCTGATGAGCCGGAGATCCTGGCTCCGGAGCTCATTCTCGAGATTGAGGATGTAAGTTCCGAGGAGATCTCCGCTCCCCTTCCTCCGGCAGCCCAGCTGCCCCTTCCGGAATTCAAGCTCCCCTCACCAGAGGCCGAGATCGGGGACTTGGAGATTCTTACGGTCAGCCCAGTAATTCCGGAGCTTCGCATGGCCCTTCCCGAGGATGATGCCGCTTTTTTCAGTGAGGCTATCGTTGGGGGGGGGGTCAACAACAGCCTGACAGGAGATATCTCCCTCTATAAACTTGGAGAAGGTCCCCGGTTTTCCCTCCGGTTCCTCCACGATGGAAAGGATGGATACAGTGGAGAACGGTCTGGTTCCGGTTTTTTCGACAGGACCGATCTGCTTCAGGCCGATATCCGGCTAAGTGGTGCGGGTGCGGGGGAATTTTCCGCTGATGGGAGCTATGAAGAGCGGGAGAACGGCTTGCAGGGCCAGATGAATAACGCCCGTTCCTTTATTCGCCGCTCCTCCTTCCTCAATCTGCAATGGCGCAGTCCCGATACTTCTGATCTTCTCCTCACTTTAGCTGGAACCTATCGGGATACAAGGGCTCTCTTCGCCGGAGTGGAGGAGCATGACTTTGATGAGCTCTTCCTCTCCCCCTGGGCAGAGCTGCGGTACCAGCCTGAGCGCTTCGCTCTCGGTTTGAGGGTGGATTACCGCTTTCACGATATGGCTCTTGATTCTCCCCGCCATCTTATCGATGCCTCCCTGCTTTTCTCTTTGCCCCTCCCTACTATGGAGATTGACCTGCAGGGGGGGATCCTGTGGGATTTCTCTACCCTGCTTCGCTATCCCTTTGCACTTTCACTTAGCGGGGCGGTGGGAACCTTTCTCAACTACAACAGCAGCGCCGGTTTTCGTCTCCTCTCTCCGCTCTGGTATGATTACTGGGAACTCCTCCCCTACTGGGCCAGCTCCTCTCTACCTGACCTGCAGGAGCAGTGGTTCTGGGATGGTTCATTGGAATGGAAGTCCCTTGAAGCTTTGGGCCTCCGGGGCTCCTGGTCACTGATCTATGGCAACCAGACTCCGAAAATTTCCAGCTTTTCGGATGATATTACCGGTGGGGGCCCTTTTAGCCCGATTGCCAGCTCCGGACTCGCTTTTGCCGGGGAGGGATCCCTCTTTTGGCCTCTGTTCCCTGAGCTGATCCTCGGTGCAGGGTATGGGAGCTGGTGGGGCGCTGCGCCAGCACCCCTTGATCAGCCGGGAAGGATTTTTTCCTATCTGGAGTACGGGAGCCGGGAGGGTGATATCACCGGAAGGCTTTATATGGCATGGAACTTTCTCTCTTCCCAGCAGCTTCCTCTGCTTGATCTTACCCTCTCCTGGCTTCTGGCGGATGGAATCCAGACAAGCCTGGAGGGGAGGGATCTTCTCGAACCGTTTCTGGATTCCGGAAGAATCGGCATCGATCCCTTTATCGAAGAGGGGGCATCCCTCTCCCTTAAACTGAAAATTTCACTATGAAAAATAGTGTAAGGAGAAACATATGTTCATGTTGATAGAAAAAGGCGGCATCATCATGGTGCTGATCCTCCTGCTCAGTATCGCTGGCATTGCCATTATTATTGAGAGGCTTCTCTTTTTCCGCAAGATAAAGGTGGATGAAGATCAGCTGATAAACCGTTTGAAAGCGGCCCTGCAAAAGAGCCACTACGATGAGGCGATTGATATCTGCGAAAACAATCCCTCTCCCATTGCGAATCTGATGAAGGTGGGCATAGAATACCGGGAGTACAGTACTGCGGAGATGAAGGACGCCATAACCTCTGCGGCCAGTCTGGAGATACCTCAGCTTGAGCGCTTCCTCACCTCCCTAGGCACTATTGCCCATATCAGCCCCTTGCTGGGCCTCCTTGGCACCGTTACGGGTAATATCAAGGCATTTGGTGTATTAGGCTCCTTCGGTGCGGTAGGAGACCCCTCACTATTGGCTACCGGTATCTCTGAAGCTCTCCTCACCACCGCCGCCGGTATAGTAGTCTCTATTCCCGCTATCACCTTCTACAACTACCTGGTCAATAAGGTGAACCACATGATTATCAGAATGGAGACCCGGGTAAATGATCTCATTCTCCTGATTGGGGGCAGCTCCGGAGGGGAGGATTCCCGATGACCTTCAAGCGGCGGCTCAAACCGGCGGCATCGGTGGATCTCATCCCGATGATCGATGTGGTGTTTCAGCTGGTGATCTTTTTTATGGTATCCAGCACCTTCCTCCTTACCCCGGGGATCACCATCGAACTTCCCGATTCCAGTACCGCCGAGCCGGTGGTGATGACCCGACTCGTGGTCTCCATCGTTTCGGAGGAGGAGATCTATCTTAACCGGGAAGCCTTTACCCTGGAAAGCCTGCCTGAGGGAATCGAAACCTTGAGAGAGCGGGAGGAGATTGAGGCGGTGATCATCGAAGGCGACTCCGGGGTAAGCTACAGCCTGATGGTGAGGCTTCTGGATATTCTACGGGAAAACGGTTTTTCTGGAATCACCTTAAGGACAACGGAAGAGTAATCGTGGACAGGTTAACCCGGGAACGGCTGCTTATATCCTTTCTTCTCGCCGCACTGTTTCATCTCCTGATGGCAGTGCCTCTCTCCCTTATCGACTGGGAAAAGAGCGATCAGTCCCGAAAGATGAAGCCGGTGGTCCTGCTGGATCTGGCCGATCCTGTAGAGGAGCTTCCGGAGCCTCTGGAACCCCCGGAAATAGAAGAGCCCGAACCAGCCCCTGCCGCTGTTGAAGCGGCCCCGGCGGGTGATGCAGCTCAGACCCCTCGGCCTGATTCCTCCGCACCTACTCCTCAACCGGCGCCTCAAGCGCCAGCTCAACCGGTCCCCCCCGAAGAGAGCTCTTCCACTGGGGCGCAAACACCAAGCAGGCCGAATAGAGGGCGGGAACAGGTGGAGCTTCCTCCCCTGGACGGCATCACCCCACAAGGGCCAACAAGCAGCTCCCGCTCAAACCGGATAGAGTTTGGCGACGATCCGGTACCTGGCCCCGAGGAGAGCCCTGATGAGCAGATAACTCCTTCTGACCAGGAGGCTGTTTCGGAGGAGAGTACTTTGAATTTTTCCGGGGAGGAACTGGCCGAACGGCTGAAAAAGATCGATAATAAGAGCAGGGAAGAGGGGGGAGCCCGAAGTTCCACTGGAAGCGCATCATCCGGTACTGCTGGTGAAGCAGCGGGGGAGAGTGAAGGAGAAAATGCGGCTTCAAACGACCAGATAAAAGATATCACCTTTTCATCGGGACGGAGGCGAGTATTGATCCGGGCACCAGAGATAAGCATTCCTCAAGAAATGGGCGCCGACTCAGATATACCAAGAATCATCAATATGGAGATTGCTTTCACCCTGGACTCTGATGGGAATATCCAGGAGCTCAATGTTGATCCTTCAACCGCCGGTAGTTTTGAAATGCAAAATGTGGTAAAAAATGGATTACGGAGCTG
>CAYMWV010000039.1:12941-22558 GCA_964394395.1 uncultured Sediminispirochaeta sp. | reverse complement strand
TGGACAGACCCAGCGCTGCCTCCTCCAGCAGTGTCCCATCGGATACGGTTAGAGTCTACATAGATCGGAGTGGAACTATTTTTGTGGGAGAGAAACAGGTTAATCCGTGGATGGTCCAATCTTTTGTCCGTGATCAGCTATCGGTCTCCACAAGTGGGAGTGTTCTGGTGATCGCCGATCGGCTTACGACTACAGAACTGCTCATTGATGTTGTAGACCAGGCCCGTTTGGCCGGAGCTTCGGAGGTTGGGGTTGCCGCCGAACAAAGCTCACAGTGAGGGTGTTACAAGATGATAGATCTTCGACCTGTTGGTGTGGTCCTGGTGGCCTTCTCCGGTTTCGTCCTGGTGATGGGGAGCCTTCTTGTCATGAATAGACCGGCGAAGGCCCCCCAGGAGAATCAGCGTGTCAGTTCCATTGATTACTCTCTTCCCACTCCACCGCCCAAGCCGCCACCTCAACGGCAAGAGCGCAGAGAGACCAGGGAGGAGACGATAGACCGGCCCCAGGTGGCTCCGGCCCCGGATTTGGGGGCGAATCTCTCCGGAATCGCTGTTGCTGTTCCCGGATTCGATGTCCAGGGGATAGATACTATTTCAGACTCTCTCCTGGGAGATCTGGATAATCTAACCTTGAGTGATGATGCTGTGGATACCGCTCCTATCCCTCAATACCGTCCCCTGGCGTATCCTGACAGGGCGAAGCAGCGGCAAATCGAGGGAACTGTGCTTGTTTCTGCCCTGGTTGATGCTTCCGGTAATGTTCTTGATGTGAGGATTCTCGAATCAAACCCTCCCAAGGTTTTTGACGAGGCTGTTTTATCCGCCCTCCCCAACTGGACCTTTGAGCCTGCGCAATATAAGGGACAGCCGGTAAAAACCTGGGTGGAAATCCCCATCCCTTTCAGGTTGAACTGACTATGTGGAATAGGCTGATGTTGAAAAAACTCCTGCTTGCTCTCCTTCTATCCCTCACCATCCTGGGGAGCCTCTACGCTGCGGGAGAGGCAGAAGAGGATAAAGGTGAACGCTCCTCCGACCATGATCTTGACTACCTGGGAATAGCCGCCTTGATGCTTCGGGACGGAAACCTGGGCCGGGCAAGCGCTGCATTGGAGAAAGTAGATCCTGATGATCCGAATATTGACCGTCCCCGCTTCCATACCCTGCAGGGGCTTGTCGCTTTGCGGACCAACGATCCCCAGAGTGCGGTTCCCTCTTTTGAGAGAGCCATTGAAAGCGGCCAAAAGGACCCTTCAATCTATGCATATTTGGCCCAGGCCTACTTTCTCACTGAGAAGTACCAGGAGGTTATCGATGCTGTTGCTCAAATGCCGAGCCTTCGGGATTTCCCCAATCTGTATGGCCTCCGGGCTGCAGCAGAGTGGAAATCAGGGAACTGGGAGAAGGCTATGGCTACTTTGGACCGGGCCCAACTCCTTTTTCCCGGGAGAGTTGATTTTATCCGGCAGAAAATCGGGTTCTTGCTGGAATTGAATCTGACCCAGGAGGCTGCAGCCCAGAGTTTGGCATTCCTCAAAAATGCTCCCAAAGAGGCGGATGTCTATCTTACCATTGGGGAGGCTTTACGCCGGGGAGGAGAGCTTGATGCCGCTGTTGTGGTATTGGAAGAGGCGCGTATCCGCTTTCCCCTCCATGAAGGAATCCGACTGGTTTTGGCTCAATCGTACCTCCAGAAGGGGATGAGAAGGGCAGCTGCGGCGATCATTGAGGAGGCTGCAGCCCGGAACTTCTCTTTATACTATGAAGCTGCCGAGCTATTTCGTCAGGCAGGGGAAATTGATCGCGCCCTCTATCTCAATACCCAGGTCCTTGACCAGGAGCTAAAAACCCGGCAGCGTTTTAATCTGCTCTTGACCAAGGCGCGATATGAGGAAGCTGCCGCCCTGGAACCACGGCTTGCCAGCCTGGGGCTCACTGAAGATGAAAATATCAGCTACTCCCTGGGCTACGCCTTCTATCGGAATGGACAGTACGATAAAGCGGTAAGCTATATCGGGGGAATCTCTTCCCCCGATCTCTATCGAAAGTCTATCAAATTACGATCCCTAATTGAGGAGAGGAGAGGACAATGAAAAAATTTACTTCAATTATAGCACTGGTATTCATCTCTGTTATCCCTGCCCTTTTGTGGGCCCAAGCTAACCTTGGGGAAGTGCAGATCTATATCTTCTCAGAGGGGGGAGAACCCTTGTCAGGGGTGGAAGCGCGGTTGGAAGATAAGCTTATTCGTTCTGATGAAAACGGTTTGATCAATTTTACCCAGCCCCAAGGGACTCATACCATTCCCCTCTATTACCGGGACCAGGTGGTAAGCGAGGTGTCCCTGACCGTAAGGCAGGGTAGAGTGACGGAAGCCATTGTTACCGCCCGGTCCGGCGGTGCTGTTCAGACAACAGAGCAGGATATCCCCTTAGAAGATGATGCTGCCAAGTCCACTTTCGACCCTGATGGTGTTCCTGGAACGCTCAAAGGTACAATTCTGGGTATTGAGGCGGGTAAGCCTGTACCTTTAGCAACCATTGTTTTTCGTGGGCTGGATATTGAAAGCCGGAGTGATGAGACGGGTTCCTTTGAGGTGACCCTTCCGGAGGGTACCTATACCTTTTCGGTAATTCATCCGGATTTTTCTACCCAGACCATAAATGATGTGCTGGTTGAACCGGAACAGGTCAGGGAGCTTACTGTTGAGCTCACCCCTCAGGCCGTTGCCATCGCCGAACAGGCGGTTTTTGCTGTTGAGGAGGTCCGGGTAGAGGGGGGAATCGCAAAACTGATCGAAGAGATGGCCGACTCCGATGCAGTAATCAGCTTTATGGGAGCGGAACAGATTAGCCGAAGCGGGGACTCGGATGCTGCAAGCGCTTTAAAAAGGATCACTGGCCTCACCATAGTGGATGGACGATTCGTCTATGTCCGAGGAATGGGGGAGCGCTATTCCAGTTCTTACCTCAACGGCTCCTTGCTCCCCAGTCCGGAGGTGGACAAGAGGGTGGTTCCCCTGGACCTTTTTCCGGCAAGTATCATCGAAAGCCTGGCGGTGCAGAAGACCTACGATCCAACCCTCCCGGGACAGTTTGGTGGGGGTGGTGTGGGAATCACCACCATAGGCCTTCCGGATGATCAGTATAAACGGCGATTGCGAACCGACCTCTCATTCTCCCTCACCTACAATGACGGTACCACCTTTCAAAATCGTCTCTATGAAGAAGGGGGAAAGTTTGATTTTCTGGGCTTTGATGACGGCACCCGAAAGCTGCCTTCAGCTATTGAGAACTCTGAAGAGACCATATCCGTTCCCAGCGGAGCGTTCGGTGGCGGGTACAGTGATGCGGAGCGGGAAGCCTTTGGTGAAACCTTCCCCCTCACCTGGTCTCCGGTGGAGAAGATGATTCCCCTGGACTACAGCGCCAGCGTTAGTGTCCGGGATAAAATCGAACTCGGCACATACAACAATTTTGGCTATACCGCCAGCATGAGCATCAAGGATAGCTGGAGCTCCACCGACCGGGTCCAAACCTTTTTTGAAGCTTCCAACGATCCAGATGAATTGGGACGACCTATTCATAAGTATGATTTCAGGGAGAATAGCAGGGATATTGATGTGGGAACCATCCTTGAACTGGTCTTTGAGGATGTGCGTTCCTACCGCCTTGAATCCAGCAGCCTCCTGGTTCGGGCCACCGATTCGGTTACCGAAAAAGTCTCTGGCGAATATGGTTCAGAGCAGTATGATATTGGTGAAACAGAGCTTCGCTGGACCGAGCAGACCCTCTTTAACCAAGCCCTTCGGGGAGAGCACCGGCTTGAAGCGTTGAATGGAGTAGATCTCAACTGGAATTACAACTTCAGCTTTGCAAACAGCTATATGCCTGACCGCCGATATTATGTGTACCGGGAGGATGATGAAGATGGGACTTATGTGGATGAAGATGGGTATCTTGCCCCTGATGATTGGTCAAATCGAAGGATTTTTAATGAAACAAGAGATTTTGTTCATGACGGGGGGGCCTCTCTCTCCCTGCCGGTAAACTGGTTTGGTAACGCTTCAGAGGATTTCCTGGATCTTGGGGTCAACGCCTCTTACCAGACCAGAAGTTCCAATACCCGGCGTTTTGGATTTGACTACGATGATGCAGGGGCGAATGAAGATACCGTTAAAGGAGACCCCAATCTCTATTTTACCCCGGAAAATATCGGACCGGATGGCATTTTTGACTTCCTGGAGTATACAGAAAGTACCGATTCGGTCAGCTCTTCCCAGCTAGTCCTGGCGGGATTTTTCAATCTGGATGCCATGATTTTTGGGAATACCCGGCTCTCGACGGGGCTTCGGGTGGAGTGGTCCCGACAGCAGGTCAATACCTTCAATTTTTTCAGCGGCGACCCTGAAGAGCCGGTGGTGCTCCAATCTGTCAATGCCCTCGACATGCTTATGCCGGCCCTCAACCTTACGGTGCCTACGGGCGATGATTCCCAGCTGCGCATCGGGGTGAGCGGTACCGTTAACAGGCCGGACCTCAATGAGCTCTCTCCCACCATCAAAAACAGCGGGACCCCGGGGTCCGGCTCCTTCCAGGGGAATCCAGAATTGCAGATAGCCAGACTCTACAACGGGGATATCCGGTGGGAAAGCTATATTGGTGAAAAAGAGTTTTTCAGTATTGGCGCTTTCTACAAATATTTTCAAAACCCCATCGAGACCTTTTCGTTGAACCGGGGAGGCGGGGAGCTTTTGTCAACCTACGCCAGCATCCCCAGTGCTCAGAATCTGGGAGCAGAGCTGGAGTGGCAACTCACCGGACGTTTCATCGGCGATGGAATTCGCTCTCTTGCCCTGAATGTCCGCAGCTCTAGTATGGAAGAGACCGTCAGGCGTAGAAAGAGGATTGGGGCACTTGCCAGTTTTTTCCGGGATCTGAGCTTCATTGGGAACTTTGCCTATATCTATTCACAGATCAATCCCGGGGAGGGATTCCAATTTGTGCTCACCGACCCAAATAGCGGGTTAGAGGAATTAAAAAGTTTTGCCAACACAAATAATAAACGACCTCTGGAAGGGCAGTCTCCCTATGTGCTCAACGCTTCCCTGGGTTACAAAAATAGCGTTTCATGGTCCCAGGAGAGGGATGTCTACACTTCAGTTTTTCTCAATTATCATGTGTTTGGTCCCCGTATTAGCGGAATCGGTACCAATGGGGTTCCCGATGTGTATGAGCAACCCTTCCACTCCCTGGACCTGGTATTTCGTCAGAGCCTTTCGCTATACCTCTCATTTAGTTTCACCGCTAAAAACCTTTTGAATCCATTGGTCCAGACCACCCTCGGGCCGGAACGCCTGGATAACAATTTAGTAGAGTCCTACAAGAAAGGACGTAGCTTCGGACTTTCCATGAAATTATCTCTCTAACAGAACGATAAGGAGTGTACAGAATGAAAGTTTACAGAATGAAAGATGATAAGCGGTGTAGGCGGTATATAGCAGCGTTGATGCTGATCACTTTGGGCTTGTGCTTCACTGGCCTAGTCGTGGCTGAAGGATCACAGGAAGATAGAAACAGCCTGCGGCTGTCGATGGGTGGATCCACTACCATGGATCCGGTGATGACTACTGCGGTGGAATACTATCGGCGGAATGTAGATACATCGGCTCAGCTCTCGTATGATGCCCCGGGGTCCACTGCCGGTATTCAGGGAACCTTGAACGGTATCTACGATGTGGGGGCCTCAAGCCGTGAACTCTATATCAGGGAGCGGGAACAGGGGCTTGAAGCGACAACAATAGCGGTGGATGGACTGGCGGTAATTACCCACACCTCCGTACCCATCGATGACATCACTCTGGAAGATCTGGCTGCCATTTTTGTTGGGGAAGTGACAAACTGGAACCACTTTGGGGGGCCTGATCAGGAAATAATTGTGGTTAGAAGAGATCAGGCGAGTGGTACCTTCGGCGCTTTTCTGGAAGCTGTTCTCGTAAGAACCTATGGAGATGATGCCCGGTATATCCGACGGGCTCTCGTAACAGAAAGCAATGGTAACATGGCTACCATGGTTACCCAAACTCCCTACGCTATCGGTTACGCTTCCCTGGTAACGATGCGACGGGTGCGTGAAGAGGGTGGAAAGAGCATCTCTGTCAACGGTGTCGAAAACTCTATTCAGACGGTGGCTAACGGCAGCTATCCTATTACTCGCCCCTTGAATGTGGTCACTATTGGCCCCCCCACAGGTAATCGAAAGGTCTTTGTGGAGTTTCTTTTGAGTGAAGCTGGTCAGGATATTGTTCGCGATGTTGGCTTCCTTCCGGTCCGGTAAGTGGGGGAGTCAGTGAAGATCCGATTTTACCTGGAGAACGGTGCAAAAGCGCTTTTTATGTTCAGTGCAGCTTTTTCTGCCCTGAGCGTGGTTTTTATCACCTTCTTTGTCTTTTCCGAGGGGTTACCACTCTTTTTCTTTTCCGTTGATGGGAATACGCCTCCGAGCCTGAGTGATTTCCTTTTTGGTACTGATTGGTATCCCGTGGGGGATCCCCCTCTTTACGGCATTGCCCCCTTCATCGTAGCCACCCTTATGGTTACTGTCGGTGCACTTGTTATGGCGGTGCCTATTGGTGTCTCTGTGGGCATTTTTATAGCTGTCATTGCCAAGGGCTGGATCAGGGATCTCTTGCGATCTGTGACGGAGGTGCTGGCAGGGATCCCTTCAGTGGTCTACGGCTTTTTTGGTGTGATGATGATCGGCTTTTTCCTGCGGCACGTACCAGATCCGCTCATTAACTACAACGCTTTCTCCGGGATGGTCATTTTAGCAATAATGACCTTACCGACGATCATTAACATCACCGAAGTATCAGTCAGGACAGTACCCCAGGACTACACTGAAGCGAGTTTCGCCCTGGGAGCAACCCATTGGCAGACCATTATCAGAGTCTTGATCCCGGGAGCTTCCAGGGGGATTATAACGGGAATTTTATTGGGCATGGGTCGGGCGATCGGAGAGACCATCGCTGTCTTGATGGTGGCTGGAAATCAACCGACCCTGCCCACCGACGGCCTTTTTAGTCGGGTCCGCACCTTAACCATGGCCATCATTACCGATATGGGCTATTCAGCGGGGGACCATCGGGTGGCACTCTTTGCAATAGCGATTGTGCTCTTCATGTTTGTACTCCTGTTAAACACCACAGTTCAGGTCATGGTCTACAAAGGACAGAATGGAGGCCGGAGATGAATGATACTGTCCAGAATCAAGAAGCTGTGAGATTACATATCAAACGGGTTAAACAGATAAATTCTTTAGGTAAAGGCTTTTTATGGTCTACAGCGATATTAACCATGTTTGTTTTGCTTCTCATTGTTGGCTATATTGTGGTCAATGGCTTCTATACAAAGAAGGTGGAACAGCAGAACGTAGCCTCCTTTGCCGAAGATAGCATCCGTATCCCTGACGGAGAGGGCGATTACCATGAAATCTCTTTGATAGTGCGAGATTCAGTCCGGTTAAAAAAGCTGGACTATGACTTCTTGAGGAACATCTTCATCGGGGAGAACCAGTATTGGGGCTTTATCACCGGACAGGATCGAAATATCCAGGCAGGAATATGGGCTTCGGATAAGGGGTTCCTATCCTCTGTTCAAGACTATTTGATATTGGCCTCTCCAAACACTGGTAAAAGTACGCTTCCTGCTGCCTTTACACCTCTTTCTTCCGAAGCCGCATTAACAGAGTTTTTCAAGAAGAATCCTGGTGCTCTTGCATTGGTACCAAAAGAGTTGGCGTCGACGGTCCGTAAGGCCAAGACCCTGGGTATACAAGAGGTAAGCTTGAGTATCAACCCTCAGGTGAAGGAACTCAATGATGGTGTGCAGCTGCGCCATATATCAGAAGATCTTCTCCCAGAGATCCTCGCCGGGGAGGTGGAAACCTGGCCCAATATCGACATTCCCATTACCTTTATTCGCTTATCAGAAAATAGTCCACCGGAACAACGGAGAGCTGCCGCATTAGTTACTAACCTGTATGGGGAGAGCGCTCAAGGGATTGTGGTGGAGAATCTGGATCAATTAGAAAGAACCCTGGAAGAGCATCCGGGAGGGGCGGCAATTGTTAATCGCCGTGATGCCTTACTTCGGGAACTCTCCGTAATGGATATCCAATACACGACCCATTCCCTCAATCTACGGCCCTCATTCCTCTGGGAAGCCCCTAGCCGAGCGGGAGAGGTTGGGGGAATAAGCACTATTATTCTGAACACCCTTGCGGTTATTCTTTTTGTATTGCTTATTGCAACACCTCTTGGTGTTGCTGCCGCTATCTATCTTGTAGAGTATGCCAAGCAGGGAAGATTGCTGCTTATTCTCCGTATCGGTACGGATACCTTGGCAGGAATACCTTCCATAATCTTTGGCCTCTTTGGAATGGTCTTTTTTAGCCAATTCTTGAAGCTGCAGACAGGTCTGCTTGCCGGTTCTCTGACCCTTACCTTGATGATTCTGCCCACCATAGTTCGGACGGCTGAGGAAGCTTTCAGAAGTGTGCCGCAACACTTTCGGGAGGGAAGTTTAGCCCTGGGAGCAACGAAGTTTCAAACTATCTTCCGGATAGTCTTGCCGAGCGCCCTGCCGGGTATATTGACTGGGGTGATTCTTGGAATGGGCCGGGCTATCGGAGAGACCGCCGCGGTGCTTTTTACCATGGGGAGCAATTTGGCACTTCTGAGAAGCCTGAATTCCCCATTACGGGTTCTGTCGGTCCATTTATATATGTTGGTTCGGGAAACGATTTCTATCCCCAATGCTTTTGCTACTGCAACCATTCTTGTGGCTATTGTAATCATCATTAATGTCACCGCCCGTATGCTCATAAGAAAGATGAGTCACAATGTGGAAGCGTGACCCCAATAAGGAGATATACCGATGTCTGAGCCAATAATTAGCGTACAAAACCTCTCACTCTTTTATGAAGACCTGCAGGCTCTAAAAGATATTACCTTGGAGATCCCTGTGAACCAGGTTTTTGCCTTGATTGGACCTTCTGGTTGTGGGAAGTCCACTTTTCTACGGGTTCTTAACCGGATGAATGATCTCATTGATACGGTCAAGATATCTGGACGTGTGGAATATGAGGGGCATGACATCTACCGGGAGGGTGATGTCATTGAATTGAGAAGAAGAATCGGGCTTGTGTTTCAGAAACCTAATCCCTTTCCTCTTTCGATTTTTGAAAATGTTGCTTATGGACCCCGTGTCCATGGGGTTCGGGACAAAAAAACATTGGAAGAAATTGTTGAGCAGAGCCTCCGTAAGGCAGCTATGTGGAAGGAGGTTAAGGATCGTCTTAACGCATCGGCCCTAAGCCTTTCGGGTGGGCAACAACAACGCCTATGCATAGCCCGGGCCTTGGCTGTGGAACCCCATGTCATACTGATGGATGAGCCAACAAGTGCTTTGGACCCGGGATCAACAGCAAAGATTGAGGAGCTCATTCTCCAGCTTAAAGAGAATTATACCATTGTTATCGTTACCCATAACCTCCATCAGGCAGCTCGTGTGGCCAACAGAACAGCATTCTTTCTTGAAGGTGTTGTTGTGGAAG
>CAYMWV010000039.1:0-12841 GCA_964394395.1 uncultured Sediminispirochaeta sp. | reverse complement strand
TGTTCATACTCATCCAGGGCACGGAAAGCATCTTCGTTCATCTGATCATTCATTGGTCTTGTTTTCCTCCTTTTTCCCAAGATATTTTCTGGTAAGCTTTCTACTTGGAAAAATTGTCTTCAGGAACAGCAGATTCTTTTCCCGGTCAATAACAAATGGAACAACATAGATATAGGATTGTATTTCAACCAGGTACGTTTGCTGATGCGGATACTTCGTAGAGTTGGAGTTTGCGATAACATCTTTTACCTTACCTTCGTCGATTGCCAAGACAATCTCTTCAAATGAGATGTTCCTCTCCTCTTTGAGCTGTCTATTTTTTCCATCATTCCAATCAAAAATCATTATCGTTCCTATTTTTAGTATAAAAAAAAGTGTGCCGAAAGGCAATCCATGTAAATTCGCTTGACTTCCCTTCCTGCCCTGCCTGGTTAACAACGCCGCCTGGTTAACAATCATTTTCTCCTTTTCAGAATGATCTTTCTAGGGTACAATACCCCTCCCTGAGAGCGAAAACTGGAAATAAAAGGAACATGCCATGGCATCCGAACAGAGCGGTAAGGTAATTCTGGAGACCCGTCATGTGGTGAAGCAGTTTCCCAAGGTGCTGGCCAACGACGATATCACTATTACCCTGAAAGAGGGGGAGATTCTCAGCCTCCTCGGTGAAAACGGCGCCGGAAAATCGACGCTGATGAATGTCCTCTATGGACTTTACAAACCCACAGCGGGGCAGATTGTTTTGGATGGTAAGGAGGTGGAGTTTAGCTCCCCCAAGGATGCTATCCGACTCGGTCTGGGGATGGTGCATCAGCACTTTATGCTGGTAGAAACCTTGACCGTTACCGAAAACATCATTTTAGGTTCTGAGCCGGGGAAGGGCGGGGTGATTGATTACAAAACCGCCCGGAAAGAGGTGGCGGCGCTGTCGGAGAAGTACGGACTCAAGGTTGATCCGGACGAGAAAATAGAGAACCTGTCGGTAGGGCTGCAGCAGCGGGTGGAGATCCTCAAGGCCCTCTACCGGAAGGCAAAGATACTGATTCTGGATGAGCCGACGGCAGTACTTACCCCCCAGGAGGTGGATGAGCTCTTCGAGGTTATCCAGGAGCTGCGAAATGGAGGGGTTTCCCTCATTATCATCACCCACAAACTGGAAGAGGTGAAGGCGATCAGCGATCGGGTCTATATCCTCCGGCGGGGCAGGATCGAAGGGGAGCGGACGACCTCCGAATGCAGCAAGGAGGAGCTGGCCAACCTGATGGTGGGGCGCAGCGTGGTGCTTTCGGTGGAAAAGAAGCCCAAGGAAGCGGGAGATAAGCCGGTTTTTTCCATTGAAAACCTTCGGGTCTTGAACGATAAAGAGTACGCCGCCATCGACGGCCTTTCTTTGCAGGTAAAACCTGGAGAGGTGGTGGGCATCGCCGGAGTTGATGGAAACGGCCAGAGCGAGCTTGCCGAGACGATTATGGGACTTCGGAAACTGGAGGGAGGAAAGATTTTTCACCTGGGGGATGATATTGCGGGGATGAACACCAAGGAGCTGATCGGCCGGAGTATCTCCTACGTTCCAGCGGACCGGCAGCGCTTCGGGCTGGTACTCCCCATGTCGGTGAGCGAAAACATCGCCATCGGTTACCACGATCGAAAACCCAATGTGAGGGGCATCAACCTCGATTTTAAGGCCATGGACAGTTATGCCGCCGATCTGGTAGAACAGTTTGACATTCGTCCACCGGTGGTGGATGTAAGGGCGGGAAATCTCTCGGGGGGTAATCAGCAGAAGGTGATTCTTGCCCGGGAGCTCAGCCGCAAGCCCACCTTCCTCCTGGTAAGCCAGCCCACCCGGGGGCTTGATGTGGGGGCCATTGAATATATCCACAAGCAGATCCTGGCCATGCGGGATATCGATGTGGGGATTCTTCTGATCAGTCTGGAGCTGGAGGAGATTTTCTCTCTGGCTGACCGGATTCTGGTCCTTTACGAGGGGAAGATCGTCAAGGAGCTGATTCCCGAGGAAACAACGGATAAACAGGTCGGTTTTTACATGACCGGAGGAAAGGAGCAGGGTAATGAAGCTTGAACGAAACTCCATACTGATGGCCCTGGCGGTGATCGTTGCAATTATTGGATCGGTGCTCTACCTGGGAGGTTACTTTGTCGGGCTGTGGGTACTCTTTGCGGCGGTGCTGCTGTTTCTCCTAAATCTCTACCTGGAAAAGGGGAGAGGTGAGCTGCTCTCCTCCTTGATAATAAATGGGAAGAGGGCACTTATTCCCCTGATCGGAATCCTTATCTCTTTCCTGGTGGGGGTGGGGATCATGCTCTTTACCGGTTACGATCCGGTGGAGGCGATGGGAGCGCTCTTTTACGGCGGCTTTGTGAAGAATTGGCACATCTCGGTGCTCAACGCCACCCCGCTTATCTTTACCGGCCTTTCGGTGGCCTTCGCCTTCCAGGCTGGACTCTTTAATATCGGAGCGGAGGGGCAGTACTACATCGGCGCCATGGGAGCGGCCTGGCTTGGTCTGGTTTTGAACCTGCCTTCAGTACTTACTCTGGTGCTCATTTTTCTTATCGCCGGCGCCTTCTCGGCAGCGTGGAACTTTGTTCCCGCCCTCCTGAAGGTGAAGACCGGGGCCCATGAGGTTATCACCACCATGATGCTGGCCCATACCGCCCGCTACCTATCGCCTATCTTTATCAGAGCCTTTGGAGGAGACCCCTCCACCAGCCGTCACCCCTATGTAACCACCGAGATCCCGGAAAGCGCCTGGCTGCCCAAATTCAACGCTTTCCTTCCCGAGGCCAACTACCGGCTCCACACCGGAATCCTCATTGCCGTTGCTATGGCCCTCTTTGTCTATTACATACTCTACAAAACCAAGTACGGTTTCGAGATCCGGGCAGTGGGCCAGAATAAGGATGCCGCCCGGGCCCAGGGAATCAGTATCGGAAAGAACATCTTCCGGGCCCTCCTCTTTGCCGGATTTCTGGCCGGCCTTGCGGGGGTTAATCAGGTGACCGGTCTGGATCATAAACTCTATGAAAATCTTCAGGCAAACTACGGCTGGAACGGTATCAGTGTGGCCCTTCTTGCGGGGAACAACCCCATTGTGGTGATCTTTACCGGCCTGCTCTGGGGCGCCCTGGATGCGGGGGGGCAGTATATGGCCCGGACTACCCAGACCCCCAACGCCATCGTGGAGATCGTAAAGGGTATTATGCTCTTTTTGATCGTCGCCCGGCACATCTATGTTTACTTTGGTAACAAATTGAAGAAGCTGATGAAGAAGAAGGGTTCTGGCAGGAACTACGGCAACACCGAAGACGGAAGCTCCGGCGGCAGAGCCGGGGCAACGAAGCCGGGATCATCAGCTTCCAGCGCAAAAAATGCGACCGATTCGGGAGCAAGGGGGTAAGTTATGGGAGCGATTTTTAATACCGATCTTATTGTAGCAATGATCCGGCTCTCCACCCCGATCACCCTGGCGGCTATCGGCGCCACCATCTGTGAGCGGTCGGGAATCGTCAATATCGCCATGGAAGGGATCATGATAGTGGGAGCCTTTTTCGCCACCGTGGTCGCCTACTTTACCGGCAACCCCTGGCTTGGTCTTTTAGCTGGAGTGGTAGCCGGCGGTATCTATAGCCTCCTCCATGCGGTGGCAACGGTAAGTTTTCACCTGGAGCATGTAGTCTCCGGTGCGGTGCTGAACGTTCTTGCTTTCGGGATTACCCGGTACTTCATGGTGCTCTTTTTCGGCCATCCGGGAACCACCGATCCCATCCCCCAGGGGCTGCAGGAGTTCCAGTTCGCCATTCCGCTTCTCTCGAAGATTCCGGTTCTGGGTCCAGCTCTCTTCAATCAAACCCCGATCGTCTATATCAGCTTTGTACTGATCATCCTCTTCACCTTCTTTTTGAAGAAAACCAAGGTGGGGCTTCACCTCCGGGCAGCAGGGGAACATCCCCTGGCCCTGGAGACCATCGGGGTATCGGTCTACAAGATGCGCTACCTGGGAGTTTTCATATCCGGACTCTCATCCGGCCTGGCAGGGGCTTTCCTTTCCATTGAGAACAGCGTCTCCTTTACCGAAGGAATGACCAACGGAAAGGGATTTATCGCCCTGGCGGCGATGATATCCGGAGGCTGGCACCCGGTGGGAGCCTTTCTCGCCTCCCTTTTCTTCGGCTTTGCCGATGCCCTGCAGATCCGGTTCCAGCTTTTTAAAGTAATTCCCGTACCGGAGGAGATCTTTATCATCTTCCCCTACATAGCTACAGTTATTGCCGTGGCCGGTCTGGTTCGTAAAAGCCGCCCCCCCAAGGCGGACGGTGTCGATTTCATGATCGAAAAAGAGGGAGAGTAGGATTAACACAGGAATTCTCAATTTGGCAAAACTAAGAGCAAATCCAATTGCAAAAACCATGATTCTGCTCGCTAGCGTCGGACGCCAAGCCGGGCAGGTGCGCAGCGCCGACCAGGCCAATGCGATGCTCCGCATAATCATGGTTTTTGCATTGGATTTAACTTTTTCCCTTGCCAAATTGAGAATTCCTTTTAATCGCACCGTTTTTAGGTCGACCACTAATCGTGGTCGTCTTATATTTCGAATTACTGGATTTAACAATTTGTCGTTGTACAGAACGGGCAGGATATTGTATAATGTCCTTTCTGAAAGAAAACGTATTTAGTAACAGGAGGAGTTACCGTGAAGAAAGCAATGAAATTAGGACTTCTGCTTCTGGCTCTGCTGGTGTTTTTTGCCGGCTGTCAAAAGAAAGAGGAAGCCCCCAAAGCGGAGGCCGAAGAGGCTCCCGTAGAAGAACCGATGATCGCCGCCATGGCCACCGATACCGGTGGATTGGGCGACAAGTCCTTTAATGATGGTGCCTATGAAGGCCTCAAGATGGGCGAAGCCCTGGGATTTGAAGCCCGGGTTGTGGAGTCCAAGCAGCAGACCGACTACGTTCCCAACCTGACTGGCCTTGCCGAGGATGGATCGGACATCGTTTTTGCCGTAGGATTTCTGATGGAGCAGGCTGTTAAAGAGGCTGCAAAAATGAATCCCGACGCCTACTTTGCCGGAATCGACATCTTTGCCGGTGAGGATGATCCCAAGAACTTCCAGGGAATCCTTTACGAAGAACAGGAATCTGGGTACCTGGCTGGTATCGTCGCCGGTATGATGACCAAGGAGTACGCCTCTGCCTCCGATAAACTCAACGACGATAACGTGGTTGGGGTTGTCCTGGGAATGTTCATTCCCCCGGTAGAGAAGTACGAAGTGGGTTTTATCCAGGGTGTGAAAACCGTTAACCCCGACTGTGAAGTGCTTTCGGTTACTTCCGGCTCCTTTACCGACCAGGCTAAGGGAAAGGAAGCTGCTCTGGCTATGATTGATCAGGGCGCCGACATTGTCTTCCACGCTGCAGGACTTACCGGACTGGGGGCAATCCAGGCCGCAAAAGAGCGGGGCGTAATGGCTATTGGTGTTGATGTTGATCAGAGCAGTGTTGCTCCCGACACCGTTCTTACCAGTGCCATCAAAAAGATTCCTGAATCGGTCTACCTGGTTCTCGAATCGGTTAAGAACGATAATTTTCAGGGTGGAACCCAGGTTTACGGTATCAACGAAGATGCTACCGGAATCAGCCCTTTCAACAATTTTGAAAGCATCGTTCCCCAGGCTGTGAAAGATCGGGTTGCTAAAGAGGTTGCGGCCATGAAAGCCGGCAATGTCGATATAGCCACCACCCGGGCTGATCTCGAATAGCCCGGATTACCATATGTTTGGGCCAGGTACTGCTTTAGTGGTACCTGGTCTTTTTTTTCCACAATTTTGGCAACAGTGTAAACAGCGTAAACAGCCTAAAGGAGTCAGCACATGGGCAACAATCAGAATAATCAAAACAATCAGGAACTTACCGCCATCGGTAAAGCAGGGGATGCGATTAAGGCTAAGTGCGGCCAGGTGCCGGAGATCGGGATGATCCTCGGTTCCGGCCTCGGAGTTCTGGGAAATGAGGTGGAGAATCCTGTAAAAATCGATTACAGCGAAATTCCCGGCTTTCCCGTCTCCACCGTACCCGGCCACGCCGGGCGGCTTGTCATTGGCACTCTTGAAGGGCGGCAGGTTTTGGTAATGCAGGGGCGCTTCCATTTCTATGAAGGGTACTCTCTGCAGCAGGTTACCTTTCCGGTCCGGGTGATGCTTTATCTGGGGGTGAAAAAGCTTCTGGTAACCAACGCCGCAGGCGGAATAAATATGGCTTTCCGTCCCGCAGATCTGATGCTGATCACCGATCACATCAAACTCTTTGCAGACAGTCCCTTGCGGGGGCCCAACATGGATGATTTTGGCCCCCGGTTCAACGATATGAGCGAAGCGTATAGCCGGAGATTGCGGGAGCTGGCCCGGAAGGTGGCGGATGATAAGGGGATAGACCTTCGGGAAGGGGTTTACGCTTTTATGGGAGGGCCCAGTTTCGAGACCCCGGCGGAAATCCGGATGCTCCGGACTCTGGGGGGCGATGCGGTTGGAATGTCCACTGTGCCGGAAGTTATTGTTGCCATCCAGGGCGGCATGGAGGTTCTTGGCATCACCTGTATCAGTAACATGGCTGCCGGAATTCTTCCTCAGCCCCTGACCCATGAAGAGGTGATGGAGACCGGCGAGCTGGTGAGGGAGAAGTTTCTGAACCTGGTGCGGGGGGTGACCGCCCGGTGGCCGGCATAAAAGGGGGGCTTGCGTGAAGAATATGATCTTTGGAGCAGCTACTGCAGCCTACCAGATTGAGGGTGCCTTCGAAGCCGACGGCCGGGGCCCCTCGGTATGGGACCGGTTCAGCCACACTCCGGGAAAGATCAAAACCGGGGAGACCGGTGATATAGCCTGCGACCACTACCATCGTCTTGGGGAAGATGTGGAGATCATGAAGGATCTCTCCCTGGACGCCTACCGTTTCTCCGTATCCTGGAGCCGGGTTCTCCCGGAGGGGACCGGAAAGGTCAATGACAAGGGGATGGATTTCTACGACCGACTGGTGGACAAACTGGTCGAGGCGGGGATCGATCCCTATGTAACCCTCTTTCACTGGGATCTTCCCACTGCCCTGCAGGACCGCTTCGGCGGCTTTGCCTCCCGGGAGATTATTGGTCCCTATTCCGACTATGCCGAAGGGATGGTTAAGAGGCTGGGAGATCGGGTAAGGCACTGGATCACCTTCAACGAGCCCTGGGTCTATGGAGTCCTGGGCCATCTCTTTGGAGTTCATGCGCCGGGGGTGCAGAACATCTGGACCATGATGAAGGTGTTTCACCATCAGCTTCTGGCCCACGGCGAGGCGCTCTCTGCCATCCGGGCCGCCGCTCCGGGCGGAGCTTCCGGGGCTTCGGATGCTTCTGGGGCCTCGGAACTCTCGGGGGCTTCGGATCCATCCGGTTCCGAACTGCAGATCGGAATTACCCTCAATCTGATTCCCATTGATCCCGCTTCAGAGCGGTCCCGGGATAAAAAAGCGGCGGTTCTGGCTGATCAGTTTGTAAATCGTCTCTTCCTCGATCCCCTTCTGAAAGGGCGCTACCCGAAGGAGCTCTGGAAACATCTCTGGCCCTTTCGACCCAAGGTGAAACCGGGGGATATGGATATCATCAGCCGGAAGGTGGATTTTCTCGGGATCAACAACTACACCCGGGAGCACGCCTTCCACAGCTGCCGTCCCTTTGTCCCCTTCAATATCACCGGAATCGATATCCCGGAGCAGGAGTATGAACAGAACGATGTGCAGTTTACCTCCATGGGCTGGGAGGTGTATCCCGAAGGTATCTACCGGCTCCTGATGCGTATCAGGGACGAGTATGAGAACATACCGGTCTACATAACCGAAAACGGCGCCGCCTTCGGCGATCTCATTTCCGCTGACGGAAAGGTTCGGGATGTTAAACGCCTTCAGTTTCTCGAAAGCTACATCTCTTCGGTGGCCCGGGCGGCCCGGGAGGGGGCAAATGTAAAGGGGTACTTCGTCTGGTCCCTGATGGACAACTTCGAATGGGCCGAGGGTTTTGCCAAGCGTTTTGGTCTGGTCCATGTGGATTATGCCACCGGCGAGCGGACCATCAAGGAGAGCGGCCGCTGGTACGCCGGGATGATAAAAGAGTACCGCAGCACCGGGGCGCTACCATAGCAGCAGGACTCTATCGCAGTACCGGGGCCCTGCCCTGACTGATACTCACCCCGCCGATAACCAGGGCCATCCCCAAAAGCTTATCCGGGGGAAACTGTTCTCCCAGGAGAAGGAAGGCGGTGATGGCGGTAAAGATGGGCACGGTGTTGGTAAAAACGTTGGCCTTCCCGGCACCCAGCTTCCTGATGCCGTTGGAGTAGAAGAGAAAGGCCAGGGTGGAGGCGAAGAGGGCAAGAAAAATGAGACTCCCCAGAGCCGGGAGCAGCACCTCCGGCTCTGCCTTCCACAGCGGATGCCCCTGCGATAAGAGCCCGGGCAGATCGCTTACCAGAAAAACCGGAACCAGCATAATCGATCCCAAAATATGCTGCCAGGTAACAATCACCAGGGGCGACCGGTTCAGATCGATCTTCTTTACCACCACCGAGTAGCCCACAGCTGCAAAAACTGCGATGAACATCAGCACTAACCCGGTAAGGGAAAAATCCGGACCAAGGATCCCCACGCTTCCGGGGGCTTCTGCGCCGGTGGTAACGATAAACCACACCCCGGCGAAAGAGAGGATCAGCCCCATAAAGGCTCTAAAAGAGAGCCTCTCTCCCAAAAGCGGGGCTGTCGCAAAGGGGGTAAAAACCGGGATGGTTGCAATAATAATCGAGGCCGCTGAAGCTGATATCAGTTTCAGCCCGTAGGTCTCTCCCAGAAAGTATGCGAAGGGCTGAAAAAAGGCCAGCAATAAAAAGAGCGGCACCTCCCGCTTTTCCAGTTTCAACCGGGCCCCCCGCCGCCGGGCGGTAAAAACCAGCAGCCCCGAGGCGATAATTGCCCGGAAGAGGATGATGCTCACCGGTTCGAAAATCATCAAGGCGTACTTGGAGGCGATAAAACTGATACCAAAAAAGAGCATGCCCAGGGTTAGGAGGAGGTAGGTGAGTCCGATCATTCCTCCCATTGTACTGGATTCTCGCGAAATAACCTATATACTAAAAGGTAATGAGCGCTTCGAGCTGGCAAAGGAGCTGGAGGATCTTCTGGGGGGGATATCTGCAGATCTACCGCCGCCTCCTGCAGGAGCTCAACAGTTTGATCACCGCTCTGCTTCGGGCCGATAAGGGCCTGCGGCTGGGCGGCCTCTCCTGACAGAACGTTTGAGTGCCCCTGCCGTGAAAAAGATCCTCCCGAAGAAGCACCTCCCATTTACTTGAACAATTTCGGTCTTCCTGCTTCTTGACAGCGTCCCTCTCCATGCTCATCATTGTTAGAGCCAAGAAAATCTAAACAGATATATCATCATGGGGAAAGCGAGGAAAAGGAAATGGCAAAAAAAGCGGTAATCATAGGATCAGGAATCAACGGAATGGCTACGGCAGCCCTGCTTGCTGCCGATGGATATGAGGTAACGGTAACCGAACAGCTGGATCGGCCCGGTGGAGTGGCTCGGACAGTAAAAGAGGATGGCTTTCTCTTCGATATGGGCCCCACCTGGTACCTGATGCCCGAAGCCTACGAACGCTTTTTTGGCTTCTTTGGGAAAAAACCCTCGGACTACTACACGTTGAAAGATCTGGCCCCCAGCTACAAGATGTGGTTTTCCGGCAGCGAAACCGCCACGGTGGTGCGGGACCTGGAGACCAATATGCAAACCTTCGACGGATTCGAAGCTGGAGGAGGGGAGAAGCTGAAGCGCTATCTGGCCGACGCCAAGTGGCGCTACGAACTTGCGGTGGGGGATATCCTCTACCACGACTACCGCCGCCTGGGAGATATCCTGGATATCAAACTCCTGGCCAAGGGCTTAAAACTGAACGTCTTTCAGGATCTGGATAAGCACGCCAGAAAGTATTTCAACAGTGCCCGGGCCCGGAAAGTACTGGAGTTCAACACCGTCTTTCTCGGATGCAGCCCCTTCAAGACCCCCGCCTTCTACAGCCTTATGAGCCATGTTGATATGACCCAGGGTGTCTTTTACCCCGAGGGCGGAATGGGCTCCATGGTGGATGGCTTCCGGCGTCTCGCCGAAGAGCAGGGGGTAAAGTTTCTCTTCTCTAACCCGGCGAAGAGGATCGTTGTGGAGACTGGAGCGACAAAACCCCGGGTAAAAGGAGTAGAGACCGCCGCTGGCCTCCTCGAAGCCGACACAGTCATCTCCACCACCGACTACCACTGGGCGGAGCACAATCTCCTGGAGGAGCAGTTTCGAAACTACGGCGAAGGGTACTGGAAAAAGAAGACCATCGCCCCCTCTACCCTCATCATCTACCTGGGCCTCAACCGGAAGGTGCCGGAGCTGATTCACCACAACTTCTTCTTTGCCGACAAGTGGGAACACCACTTCGATCAGATCTTCGACCACCCCGCCTGGCCCGATGATCCCAGCTACTACGTGGGAGTCACCAGCAAAAGCGACACCACCGTTGCTCCCGACGGGGGGGAGAATATCTTCCTCCTGGTCCCCATCGCCCCGGAACTCAATGACAGCGACCAGATCCGGGAAGCCTTCGCCGACCGGATCCTGGCCCACCTGGAGGGCATCACCGGCACTGACATCCGCTCGGCCATCGTCACCAAAAAAATCGTCAGCCAGCGGGACTTCGCCGCAAGCTACAACCTCTACCAGGGCACCGCCTTGGGCCTCGCCCACACCCTCTGGCAGACCGCCATCTTCCGGCCCCGGCACGACAGCAAAAAGGTAGAAGGGCTCTGGTACGGCGGCCACAACACCCAGCCCGGGATCGGCCTCCCCATGGCCCTCATCGGCGCCGAACTGGTGTGGCGCCAGATCGTCCGCCGCCCCGAGCCAAATGAGAACGTCCTGGCCGCCATGGCCGAGGGGCGCTTCGAGCGGCTGTGAAACCGAGACCTGTGAAACAGGGAAGATGGGGCAGGGAGCGGAGGCAGGGAGCGGAGGCTCCCTTCCCCCGGGAGGTAATCAAGGAGGGCTTTGCCACCAGGATCCTCGAAAAGGGGGAGCTCTGGCTCGAAATGGTGGAGGGGCGGACCCCGAACTATCGCAAAAATGATCGCACTCCGCAATTCTTCTGGTTATTGCGGTCCACCAATGATCGTGGCCGGTTCACATCGACAATTGTTGCGCATCAACATCTTCATTTTCCCGGGCGGTTATGGTACTGTACCGTAGTTTATAAAACAATTTAGCGCCATTTGGGGGACCCTATCCATGAGTAACATTGCAGTCATCGGAACCGGCTACGTCGGCCTGGTCACCGGAACCATTCTCTCCGACTTTGGCCACCACATCATCTGCGTCGATAACGATGCAGCAAAGGTTGAAAAACTCAAAAAGGGTGAAATCCCCATCTTCGAACCCGGCCTGGAGCCCATCGTAGAACGCAACGTCTTTTATAATCGGCTCTCCTTCACTACCGACACCGCCGCCGCAGTCCGCACCTGCGAGGTGATCTTTATCGCCGTAGGCACCCCTCCGGCGGATGACGGATCGGCAGACCTCAAATATGTGGAGCAGGTGGCCCGGGAGATCGCTCGCTCCATGGAGAGCTACAAGGTGATCGTCGACAAGAGCACCGTCCCCATCGGCACCGGTCAGAAGGTGAAGGGCTGGGTAAACGAGGAGCTCAAAACCCGGGGGGACGATATCCCCTTCGATGTGGTATCCAACCCGGAATTCCTCCGGGAGGGAAGCGCCGTCCAGGACTTTACCCACCCCGACCGGGTGGTTCTGGGCAGCGAAAGCGAAAAGGCAGCAGAAATTATGAAGGAGGTGTACCGGGTCCTCTACCTCAACGAAACCCCCTTCATCGAAACCAATATCGAAACCGCAGAGATGATCAAGTACGCCTCCAACGCCTTTTTGGCCATGAAAATCACCTTCATCAACGAAACTGCCAACCTCTGTGAGAAAGTAGGAGCCAACGTCCAGGACGTAGCCCGGGCCATGGGTCGGGACGGCCGGATCAGCCCCAAATTCCTCCACGCCGGTCCCGGCTACGGCGGCAGCTGCTTCCCCAAGGATACCCTCGCCCTGGCCGAAATAGGCCGCGCCGCCGGTGCCCGGATCGAGCTGATCGAGCAGACCGTCAAGAGCAATGAAACCCAGAAAAAATTGATGGCCAAAAAGATCATCGAGACCATGGGCAGTGTGGAAGGAAAAACCCTGGCCATCCTCGGCCTCGCCTTCAAACCCAACACCGACGACATGCGCGAATCCCCCGCCATCACCATCATCGAAGAACTCGCCGCCGCCGGTGCCAAGTTCCGCACCTACGACCCCGAAGCGATGGAAGAAGCAGCCTGGCGCCTCAAATCCGTCGGTGACAAGCTCGCCTTTACCACCGGCGAATATGACGCCATCGAAGGCTCCGACGCAGTGGTAATCCTCACCGAATGGAACCAGTTCCGCAACCTGGACCTTCCCCGGGTCAAGGAGCTCCTCAAAAGCTCCTGTTTCTTCGACCTCCGCAACATCTACCGCCGCGATATCATCGAGGAAGCCGGTTTCACCTACGTGGGAGTTGGCGTTTAGGGGGTCGGGGGTTCACCAGTTTACTTTTTCGTTATTTTTTGGGGGGGGGAGAACCGGGAGAACATAAGCCCCACCTCCCCGGCGTATCGAAAAACCCTGGTTCAGCGCCGCCTCCACGCTGCGCCCCCACGCCGCCAACACCACGCCGCC
>CAYMWV010000038.1:0-22823 GCA_964394395.1 uncultured Sediminispirochaeta sp. | reverse complement strand
CCAGCCAGGGAAGCGAGTATTTGAGGTGGGGATTATCTTTGATCCGGAGAAGAGGAATCTGGGGGCCCTAGACTGGTTGGAACGGTAAGAACAGCTACCTCGCCTCCCGAAAACTCAACACCCCGAAACCCAGCAGGAAGAGCCTCTGCTCTGTCTATTATTTCAGGGTCAGATTAAAGACTCCATCCCAGTTATCCGGTGGAGCCTTCTTGATAAACTTGTTACAGCGGCTTATGTAGAACTCTGCGGGACCATCCTGTGGAATAATATTCAGAACCTGACGAAATAAGCCTTTTGCCTCTTTCCACTTCCACTCTTCAAAGAGTGTGAGCCCCTCTTCGAAGATTTCTATCACTTCCAGCATCGGTGAGGATAGTTCCCCTTTTTCATCAACCAATTCATAGAGTCTTACCGGCTCAGTGATTCCCACCACCCGGACTCTGTCAAGTCTCCTTACAGCAAAATTGGCTCCACCTTCTTGATAGGTGGTTTCGCTTATTAGGACCCATGTGCCGTATTGTTTATTCACCCCTTCAAGTCGTGCTGCTAAATTGACCGAGTTTCCCATAATGGTGTAGTCCATCTTCTGTGCAGTACCCATGTTTCCAACAACCATCTCACCTGTATTGATTCCGATCCGGGTAAAAACCGGTTCTGGTGAGAGCTGCTGTTGGGCGAAACGTCGGTTTAATTCGGCCTCTGCCTTTTTCATCCGCACTGCAGCCCGACATGCCCGTTCGGCATGATCTTTGAAATCAATCGGTGCACCGAAGAAGGATATGATAGCATCACCCTCGTATTTATCGATCGTACCACGCTGTACCATGATCAGATCACTCATTTCGGTGAGATATTCGTTAAGAAGACTCACCAGCGCCGATGGATCAAGCTGTTCGGAAATGGTAGAAAATCCTCTCACATCAGTAAAGAGAGCAGTGATATGTTTTTTCTCACCTCCAAGACGCAATTTCTCCGGGTCCGAGAGAAGCTCATTTATAACATCCGCCGAAAGATAATGACTAAAGGCGTTCCTAATGTACGCCCTGTCCTTCGCTGTTTCCAGAAATTTGACAACAGTCAAGGCAACAAAGGTAAAGAATACCGAGAACATGGGAATTACCGGTGGAAGATAAACACCCATTGTAACGAAAAGCCCCAGAGCAGCCCCCGTTACTAAAAGGAGGAATAGAGTGCCGAGGAGTATAGACCGTGAAGGATCCGTACGCCAAATCAAAAGAGTCACAAGAAGTGCAGCAGCCAGAGCAAGTATCATGGAATACCAATCGGGATATTCGTCAAGGAAGTCTTCTTGGAGAATGGTATTGACAAGAGAAGCGTGGGTACCCACATTCATATACTCTTCTGAAAAGGGGGTAACCCCGATATCAGTAGTGGAGGTACCCACATGTCCGATGATAATAAAAGAGTCGCTGATCTCTTTCTCCAGTCGCTCCCTGGATTTACTGATATTAGTGTAGACATCCCGGGTTGCATTAAAGACAACAGGAACCTCTTCCTTCACCTGTTTATACGCTGCTTCAGAGGCTTCGTCGATCTGCCCTGAAGAGAGGATGTAATCAAGTTCACTGTTGATCTTTTCTTCGGCAGGCCCTTCAAGAAACGCTCCCAGCTCAGTAAAGAACTCCTTACGAACCTCGATATAGTCGGCCATCTCTCCGGGATTCCCACCCTCCTGTACCTCCAATCGAATCTCTTCAGCATATCGATAGGCATCCATGGGAGCGAAATCCCCCTCATGATAAGTAAGATACCCCGCATCCTCCATCGTCATGAGATTCTCAATAAGACGATCCTCCAGCTCCCGGTTATATACCAGCTCATAGTAACTAAGATGGCGAAAACTCTCCTCGTAGTCCTTCTCCGGCCAGTGGATAAGAAGGTGATTATCATCAGTAAGGGGTATCGTGAGATCTTTCTTCTCCCCTTCCGGTAACATAGCGCTCAAAAGGGTAAGCTTTCCCGGCTCAAACCTTAATTCCGGCGTCCCGAGCCAATGCAACAAGGGAGAGAGGGCAAGCTGGGCGTAGTAATGGTCCTGATGGCGTACCAGCAGTTCGATCCGCCTTCTTACCCCATCGCTATCAACGATAACATTCGGAAACCCCGCCCCCATTGCTCCCGATATAATCGGTCGAATCGCCGGGCGAATCCCA
Source organism: uncultured Sediminispirochaeta sp. (assembly GCA_964394395.1). Classification (GTDB taxonomy): domain Bacteria; phylum Spirochaetota; class Spirochaetia; order DSM-16054; family Sediminispirochaetaceae; genus Sediminispirochaeta. Next base: position 20,649 of record CAYMWV010000038.1, on the reverse strand, counting down.
CCAGCCTGATGGATATTCGCTTCATTCTTCAGGAACAGGTTCCAGGTAACGTGTTCCTGGGCATACTCAATGAGAGGTTCAGGCACCGCCTCATCCCTCTCGGGAAGCATCGCCACGGTGAAGAAGGCTCTGCCGTTAAGTCTTGCCATTTTTCCAAAGTAGGTATCGTTATCACGGGCAATATTCTGCACCTTCTTCAGAAGGATATCTCTGGTTTGATTGGTAAGCCCCTTCAAATCTTCGATGTATCCGGAAGCCTCATCCAGGGGAATTTGTCCCTCCGCCAAAGCGAGAAAAAAAGCTTCGTTATTGTCACTAATGGACTGAAACTCCTGCTGAAAAAGCGAGGGTACCTCGTCTCTCAGCACCTTCGAGTTCACCCCAAGAGGACTCTCCTCAGTATATTCGATGTCAAAAACGATATAACGGGCGTCAAATTCCCTCAATAGGAGGAGTCCATTCGCCATAATGTCCCGGCTCCAGGGCCAGACGCCTATCTCTGAGATAGCCAAATCGTCCACGTTAAGAAGGAGAAGCCTTTCATCCTCCTCAATCTCCGGTTTTATCGAAAGAAAAAGATCATAAACCCGGTTTTCGAAGGTTTGATAAAAAGGAAGAACACTCAGGGCGGAAAAGATTACCGTTACGATCAAAGGAAGAAGGAAAAGAAGGAAAGATTTTCCTCGCATAGGCCCCCCCTGGAAATATTTTATCATTGCCAGTTACACTTACATCCAGTATAATGTCCCAGCAGGGTTTTGTATATCATTTTCATTTTTACCGCTATCCTTGCCTTTTGACCGGATATATACTACTATTTTAGTAGTATATTCTGATATCCTAATGTAGATTGGGGGTGTCTATGAAAAAGGTGTCGATAGCCCACCGGGCAACTGTGATGCTCATTCTTTTACTATCCCTGTTTCTTACCGCCTCCGTAAGCCTCGGGGCACAATCCAATGACATGATCGACCAGCTCTTAGATGAAGAGACCGCCTCTTATGGTTTAGCAGTTTATCTCATATTTAATGCTTCCGGTGATATCGAGGAAGATGCGGACACCGCCATGGCGGTCTCTGCCATCCCCGCTTTGAGATGGAATATAGAACCGAAGGATCCGGAAGATACCATTACCTTGGGTGAGTTTTCCTATCTACTCATGCGATCCCTCGATATCGAAGGTGGGATCATGTACAGCGCCTTTCCCGGGCCTCGGTACGCCACCCGGGAGCTCAAGTATCTCGGTTTTGTGCCGGGAGAGCCTACGGCCGACCAGCCTATCTCCGGGACTCAAGCCGTCCATATCCTTGGGAAGGCAATGGAGTGGAAAGAGACAGCTAAAACCACTCCCCTTACCGATTTCGGAGGCTTCATCGACAGCTCCAGCATGTTGGTAAACAGCCCGAATGTCTATTTTGGCCAGCAGATCAAGACCGGTCTCTGGTTCGATACCCGTTACTCCCAGGGGTTTGGAATCTATGGCCGGGGCAGTTACCGCTATAACGAGGAGCTCCCCTTCTTCGCCGACATCGACCGCCTTTACATCAGCGGGAGGAAACTCCTCGGTAAAGGAAGAGATACGGGTGGAGAGGCATCCGCACTCCTGCGCTACTCGGCTGGAAGGGTCCACTTTAATGAATTCAGCGGCTATGTTCTAAGTCACAAGCTCGACGGCTTTCTCATGGGATTTGAGCATCCCTCCTTCTCCCTCGAAGGGGGTGCCGGCTATACCGGCCTTACCTTCGTACCCAGCTCGACAATACTTGTTACCCAGAGCGATCTCCTCGTTCAGGCTAAGGCCCCCGAAAACGGATACGGCCTCGTCTCCCCAAAGATCATAGAGACCCTTAAGATGCGCTTTCCCTCCCTGCTCTTTGAACAGGATCTCCTATTTAGCATTGTGGCTCAACAGGACCTTCAGAGGGAGGCAGATTTAGCCGCAACTAATGGACGTATCCACACCGAGTACATCGGGGTCGGGCTGCGGGGAGGGATTGCTCCATCCCTCTACCAAAAACTCTTCTTCTACCTCAATATTGGACATGGACAATACAATACCCTTGGCGTTCTCTTCGGCGGTGCTCTCCGCTACTATAACAGGGAGTTCTACTTCAGCCGGGTGGAGCTTTCCGGACTCTATTCCTCTGGGGACAACGATCAGGGTGGATTCTACGGTGGATATACCGGAGATGGGATTTCCAGCCACTTTATCGGCCTCTCCTCGGGCCCCGGGTTCGGTATTGTCTTTTCGCCGGAGATTGGAAATATCAGCACTCTTGGGCTATCCTTATCCATGAGGCCTTTTTCTAAGAAGGAATATCGGGCACTCGAGTTCCTTCAGACCGAAATCAATACCTCCCTGTTTTTCAGAAATTCCGGAGGGGCGATTTCAGAAAATGGCATTGATCCGGCATCTGGGGAGCACTTTCTTGGAACGGAGCTTGACGTAACGCTAAGAATGCGTCCAAGCTCCGATTTCGGGATCTCCCTTGCGGGTGGGCTCTTTTTTAGAAACGATAATGGCGACACCAGCGCCTTTACCGAAATTGAGGCTCCCGTAGAAGGTGCCCTTCGTCTTGATCTCTCATTCAGCTTTTAAGGTGGAGGCAAAAATGAAAGGTTCCATAGCATCGAAGTCATTCCCCCTGTTACCGATCATCACCGCTTTATTTCTCCTCTCGGCAGCGGGGTCTCTTTTCGGGATAAGCGCTTCAATCCAATCGACCACGGGAAAAGTAGAAATAAAGCGCCCCGGAGAGGGCTGGATAGCAGCCAACCAGGGGATGAACATTGATAGCGGTGCCACCATTTCTACGGGATTCAACTCCAAAGCGATAATCATGATCGGCGAGTCTGTTTTAGAGGTAAAGGCGCTTACACGGATGGAATTGGAGGAACTGGTAGAACAGGAAGGAGTGATCGACACAAAGCTCCATCTGAAAGTAGGTAAAGTGAAGGCAGATGTTCGGTCCACCGAAGGATTGAGAAACAATTTCAGGCTCCGCAGCCCCGTCTCAACAGCTGCAGTCCGCGGGACCCTATTCCAGTACGATGGCTACACCCTTTGGGTCGAAGAGGGAACGGTGGTGATGGGCAATAGCATAGGACAATCCCGCTCGGTCTTTCAGGGTGAGGAGAGCGGTACTGACGGATATACTCCCCCTGCAAGCGGAGAGGAAACTATAGCACAACAGTTCGAAGTTTCAACGAGCACCTCCGAAGAAGGGGGAACCGTCCAAGTAGAGCAGACTGACAATGAGTACTCGCTGCTCATCATCGATCTGAATTGGTAGTTACAAGAGATGAGATAGGTTTGAAGAGGAGGAATGGTATGAAATATGGTGGATATATAGCGACTCGTCTTGGTCTCATTCTGTTTTCCCTCTTCTTTTCTCTTTTACTGATTACTGAATTCACGAGCTGCGCAATAGTCTCGGATGACTCAACAGAACTGATAATAAATGTTGGCTCCGGTGATGTCGGATCGAAGGCGATAAGCTGGCCCCCTAACGACATCGTTTCCTATACCTTGACCGTCTCAGGACCAGACATCAGCAGCCTGGAAGCAAGTTTTCCCGGTACCTCGACATCTATCGGGATGTTCGTTCCGAAAGGTAGTGACCGCCTAATAGAGATAGTAGCTTTTAAGAATCCACAAAGCAGCAGTGCCGTCCTCTCTTGGAAGGGAAGTACCACCGTGAACCTGCAGGCATCCTCGGAAGTAATCAACCTTCCGATGCAGATAGACGAGACAAAACTGGTGATACCCGATGCGGACGACAACAATAATCAAAGCCGGATAATACAAATTGAAAACATGACGGGAACAGGGTGGACCGAACGAAGTTATGCCGATTTCGGTTTTACAAACCTCTGGGAGTTTCAGCCAGCTGATATTGACTTCGACAATAGGGGGCGGATATACATTGCAAACAATTATACATCTACGGGTGTTCCGACATTGATCCGTATTGATTCCCTGGCGGAGAGTGCGAGTTATGAAACGATTGTTTCCGATTCGGAAACCAACGGACTTTGGAGTATTGCGGTGGACCGCACGAATAACTATATCTATTACACCACTGGTTCAAGCCCAATCTACCGTAAGAGCCTGGGGCCTCCTCTTGGGGTTCAGGAGAGCTTTAACATCCAAGCCGATGCATCGATAGGCAATTTCAACACCCGGGGTATAGCGGTAGATCAGGAGGGAGTGCTCTATATCGCCAATAATATGGAAGACACACTTATTAAATATGATGTTAGCTACACCGGCGCCGATCGGGTTAAAGGAAGCTATTCGACTAATCTGAACTATCCCTGGGATGTTCTTATCAACAACGAGAAGGTGTTTGTTGCGAACAGCAACGGAGCCGACGATTATAAATTCGTTGTCCTCGATAAAAACTTGAACCTTATAGACCACTTTGGGGACTATCCAGCAGATACCGGGAATCCGGCGGATAACGAAATATATGGACCAGAGCGGTTTGTGGCGATAACAAACAGGAAGATCACCGTCATTGATGAAGGAAGCGACGGGCCTACTGCGAAGGATCGTTTAGTGGGGTTGAATCCTGACGGAAGCGGCTGGCAAAGCTACGGGTCCACCGGTTCCGGTGTTGGACAGTTCTACTTTTTTAGCTACCACTAAACATGAAGATCCTCTATTACTCATCGGCGGTCTCCGGTTCGGGGCATATCGTTCAGGGCATCTCAATTTTCAATGCCCTGATCCGTCGAAATATAGATGCATCTTTTCTTCTTTTACACAACTCATCCATGGGACACCTGGCCGATCGGCTTTCGGTCCCCCAACGAAAGCTTGATTTTGAAGATGAAAACACCTTGTCTCCAGCACGGTTTACGGACTCGCAGCTTTTTTCAGCAATCACAGAATTCGATCCCGACATCATCCTGGTAGATCTCTCCTGGTTCATGCTTCATGCTTTTATTGATACCCTGCGGGCGAAAAAAATATTTCTCTCTAGGCAGATAGCCCCGGAAACCTTTACCATTCCCCTTGCAGAGGGAGCAATTTCATTCAATACAGGCTCATATGATCTGCTTGTACAGACCGAACCCTGGGACCCCCCTTTCAGGCTGCAGCAAATTAACCCTTTGGTGATCCGGAATCGGGATGAAATCCTTCCGGCAAAGGAGGGTCGAGATCGCCTTGAAGTCAAAGGAGAAAAACCTGTTTGCCTTTTTGCCATCAACGGTAATCCAGGCGATTTCAAGAGAATCAGCCGCACTTACTCCTATCTGGAGGATGAGGGATATGCGGTTATATACACAACAAATTACCGGAACCATGCACCTTCCGATCTTTTTCCGGCGGTTGATTACTTCAATGCTGTTGATTTTCTCATCTGCGGAGCGGGGTATAATGCCTTTTGGGAGGCCCGGTATTTTGAAAAAGAAGCTCTTTTTTTGCCCATTGCAACCCGTTTTGAAAACCAGTATCGCCGGGTTGAAGAACTTTCTAACCATAGTTTCGACAGCAATGGTGCGGACCAGCTTGTGGATATGCTGCTACAATTATAGGATTGAACCTACATGAAAATCTTTACCGTTACTGCAGGAAGAACCGGGACAGCGTACCTTGCGGAATGTTTCCGGCGTAATGCGCCCGCTTCCTGGCAGGTTGAACACGAAGGTCCTTTTTACGGCGGCTTTGGAACCTTCCGTCCGGATATTTCTCACCTTCACGCTTACAACTGTGATATACATCCCCAGGTTGTACGGGCCTTCTGGAAGCGTAAATTGAAACAGCTTCCGGATAACTATGTTGAAACATCCCACATCAATTGCAAGGCAGGGCTTATTGAGAATCTCGATCTCCTATATGGCCCCGTTGTCATGATCCATCTTCGCCGGAATATAAAAGATCTCTTCTTATCCATGGCAGCCCGGGGGAGCATGATTAGCAAATCCAATATGTGGATGTGGCACCTCGACCCTGAATATCCGAGGAACCTGATTGCAAAGGATGAATTTCCGGAAGGTATGCTGGGGAATATAGCCTGGTATCTCTTAGAAATGGAAGTGCGGGCCCGTAAACTGAAAGAGCAGTGCCGATGTGAATGGCTTGAGGCCCGACTTGAAGATATCGCAAACCCAAAGGGGCTGGCCCAATTCTTAGCACATTTCACCATCCCCCATACCATCACCCCGTCAAAGATGAATGCCAACCCTGAATTCGAATATGATTCACACTTTCTTGGGGCTGCCAATGCCATAATAGCTAGGCTTGAAGAAAAATTGGAAAACCTTTAAACAGAACTCCTTTTTTTTGTTTTCAATTCCATTCTTCCCAGGAGTTCTAGGTCATTTTTCGAATAACCGAATACATTCATCCGTCTCTCAAGTTTCTCTTCTTTTCTTCTTCGTACCAGCATGAACAATCGAGAAGCTATTCTTTCCTCCCAGCGCTGAAAGTATGCTCTGTTTATATCTGTCACAATCTTTCGATCGTACCGATATTTTTCGGTACCGATCCACTTGAATACTTCGTCAAGTATACCCTGCGGATTATTACAAAGATCTTCATATCGTAAAAGATAGAAGCTCTGTATATAATTCATATCTTCCTTCATGAGTTCGTAGCAATAAAGGGTATGTTCAATCAGTTGTATCAAAGATACCCGAGCCGTTTTTGCGGTTGCCTCCGCTACTGCAATCGGGTGCCTAAGAATAATCAAGAATAGACTTTCAGGGAAAAGAGCTTGAAGAAAGCGCATCCGAAGAATGTTGGGTGGAGATTTTTCTACCAACAGGGGAAGTGATAAGTCCCAGTACGCACTCCATTCATGAAAGAGTTTTGTCGCAGTGTCCCCACTCACCGCCGGGTGAGATTCAGTCATATGCATATCTTCATGGAATCCAAACCGTCCCTGACCCCCGTAAACATACGCAGGTGGAAAAATAGTTTGCAGGAACTGTCCTTCATCCATCGGGACACCGGTATTTTTAAATCCACTGATTCTGGGATGAGATCGTATAATTTCATGAAGAAGGGATGTGCCACTCTTATGCAGTCCACAAATAAAAATCAGCTTCTGTTTATGCACCATAAAGCCCTCAGTACATAATCTATAGTTATGTCTGTTATGAATCAATAGTAGAAATCTTACTTGAGAAACGCATTATAAGCGTAGCAATTGTCACATTTCGAAATCTTGCAGCTTTGAAGAAAATGAAACGGAAATCTCTCCTCTACCTCGCCTCCCGAAAGCTCAACACCCCGAAACCCAATAAAAAGAGCCCGATAAAATAGACCGGAATGGTCACCATGGGGGATGGGGCCCCGTGAAAGAGAAACTTGGCCGCCGCCAGCAGGGCGTCGGAGAGCATGAAAATGAAGGCCCCCACTGCTGCTATTGGAGGCACCCGGGCAAACACCGCCCCCAGGGTCATCACCGTTATCACCAGCAGGTAGAGCAGCACCGGAATCAGCAGGGAGCCGAGTTTCGGGATCAGCAGAACGGCCATCACCCCGGCAAGGAGAAGCACCGGCAGGGCCCACCACTTCCGCTTACTCTTCCTCTCCACCCGGAAGAGAAAGAAGAGGAGGAACCCCACATGTCCCAGCAGAAAAGCTGCCAGGCCGGGAACAAAGAGCCGCACCCGGTCGATGTCGAGAATCACATCCCCGGCACCGCAGAAGAGAGCCCCCAGTAGCATGACAACCTGCTCCTTCCCCCTTAGCCTCCCGGTCAGCAGTATCGCTGCAGAGAGGGAGAGGGCGGGAATCACCTTTAGAAGAAAGGTGTACTCACCACCAGGACCGATAAATTTAACTATCCAGAAGTTTAATGCTGCCAGAATAAACAAGACCCCATAGGGTATCAAGCTCCGGTCCCGATTCTCTCCACTACGTTCCATAGCTTCCTCCTCCACTTTCCTGTTTATGCCTGTTCAGTCAACTCCCCCCGCAAGGATCGCCCCAACCGGGCCCCCAGATCCTCCGGGCCATACCCCCTTCCGAAGAGGTACATCATTTTTGTCAGCGCCGCTTCACTGGTCATATCATGGCCGTTAACCATCCCGAGACGCCCCAGGCCAGCCCCGGTTTCATAAAGGGCCATATTTACCGACCCCTTGATACACTGACTCACGTTGAGGAGAACCAGCCCCCTCTCCCGGGCCCGTCTCAGGGCGGAGACAAAATCACCACTCTGCGGGGCGTTACCGGAGCCGTAGGTCTCAATTACCGCCCCTTTCAGCCCCTCAATGGAAAGGACCCGATCCAGGTAGGCCGAAGAGATCCCGGGAAAGAGTTTTACCAGCAGCACCTGATCATCCAGGCAAAAGGTCGGTCGGAAGCCCCCGGCCAGTGGAGCCTCCCCTGCGGGTAGATGCCCCCCGGCGCCGAACACTCCTATCCGGTCGGGATAGCGAATCGCCTGCCGGTCATAACTGATATTAATTCCCGCCTCCGCCAGGGGACGGAAATTGGGGGAGGCAAAGGCGTTGAAGTGTTCGGCGCTCTGCTTTACCGTCCGGTTTCCCCGGTAGAGCATCGACTCGAAGTAGATACACACCTCCGGCACCGCTGCACCCTCGCCATATCGGGCCGCAGCAATCTCCACCGAGGTGATCAGGTTTTCCCGCCCATCGGTACGGATAACGCCGATGGGGATTTGGCTTCCCGTAAGGATCACCGGCTTCTCAAGCCCCTCCAGAAGGAAACTCAAGGCCGAGGCGGTCCACGCCATGGTGTCGGTGCCGTGGAGGATGACAAAACCGTCAAAATGCTCATACTCATCGGCAATAATCCGGGCAATCCTGATCCAGTCGGCAGGGCGGATATCGGAGGAATCGATCACCGGATCGAAACTGCGGTGCTGCAGATGGTAGCCGTAACGGCGCAGTGCCGGAAGCTCCTGCTCTATCCGGGAAAAATCGACATTCCGCAGCACCCCGTTTTGCTCCGGGTCTGCCATCATGCCGATGGTGCCGCCTGTGTAGATGATAAGGATTCGTGGTGTCATGCCGGTTTCCTCATGGTATACCCACAATACACCGGAGTGGCGGCTCATTCAAGGAAGAAAAGATTTCCATTACCCCCATTTAACGGTATACTTAATCTCATGACAGGGGATTCCGCAAAAGAGTCTGTTTACCGAATGATGCTCATCATAACGCTTGCTCTCTTCTCGGCGTTTCTTGTCACCCTGCTTGTAGACAGACTCTACCGGCTTCCCCCCTCGGCTCATCCTGTACAGAGCTCCTGGGAGATGAAGACCGCTGCAGGAACATCCCGGTCCAGGGGCTCAGTCTACCTGCTCCGGAGTGAAGAAAACGGGATTCCTGAGGGAGAGATCACGATCCGGGGCTCTTTTAGGATCGATAATGATATCAGGCGCCCCCTGCTTATCATCCCCGCCATCACGGGAAATGGGATAAGGATCACCATGGACGGGACCTACATCGGCACAGCGGGGGATATGAGCCGTGGACGCTCTTCGATCTGGGGCAGCAGCCACGTATTTCCCCTTCCCTTTCCGCTTCCACAAGGGGAACATCTCCTGGAGATCGACTTTCTGATACTGTATGAAGCGGGGATACTTATCCCGCCCTATCTGGTGGAGCAGGAGAAGGTTCCTCTAAGAACCATGATCCTCCTCTTCTACAATAACGGTTTTCTCAATATCACCACCGGAATCCTCTTTATCCTGGGTATCTTTTTCATCATCACCGGTGCACTCACCCTCCCGGGGGGATGGGGAAAACTTGGGGTTGGAGCCGCTCAGCTCCTGGTGATGATCTTCCTCCTGGATTACGGCAGGATCAGGCTGCTTCCCATCCCCTATCTTGCCTGGAAAACCATCGCCAACATGGCTATGCATCTTGCAATCGCCATCCTGGTACCGTCGTTACAGTTCCTTTTCGGAAAGAAACCGGGGAAAGGCGCCTGGTTTTTGTCTCTCTTCGAGGTGATTGTTGCAATGGCGCTGCTCCTGCTCCCGGATAATGTCCTGGAACTGCGGCAGCTCTACACCATCTTTCACTCTACCATTTTCATTGCCATCCTCTACCTCATCATATCCGGCTTCACCCTGATCAACAGAGAGCGAAGCCTTACTATCCTCTACACCGGGTTTCTCTTCGCCATGATTCTGGGAGCTCGTGACGTGATTGGACTTATCAGTGAAGAGGGTGACATCTTCTATTCCCATCTCGGTATCCTCGGTTTCATGCTGACCGCAGGTGTGGCGGTCAGCATGGATATCCTCAAACAGTACCGGATCATCTCCCTGGAACGACAACGGGCGGATCATCTCTATGAACGCTCCATGAAAGATCCCCTCACCGGCGCCTTCAATCGAAATATCCTCCAATCCCCGGATCTGCCCCTGGATAAGGGATACGTATTGATCCTCTTCGATCTGGACGATTTCAAGCAGATCAACGATACCCGGGGACACGCCGCAGGCGATCTGGTACTGCAGCATCTGGTCGAAGCAATCAAGGAAAACACAAGAACCGGAGATATCATCATCCGCCAGGGGGGAGATGAGTTCGCCCTCATCCTCCCCTCCTGCACCCTGCAGCGGGCCAGTACCATAGCAGAAGCAATTGACCGGACCATCCAAAGTACGCCGGTGCTGGAGGAGGACCCATCTTTCAGGTACACCGCAAGTGCGGGAATCGCCCTCTCCAATGGGAACGCGTTGGAAGAGCTTTTTCAGGAAGCGGATCAGGAACTGTACCGAAACAAGGAGAGGAGGAGAAGAAATGCAAAAACAGAGGGATAATCTGGAGTATCTCAAGGATCACCATGGAGAACTCTACCGGGCCTACCAGGAGTTTGGGCAGAAGGTCCATGAAGCGGGAGGACCGATTGATGCAAAGCACCGCTGGCTGATCAAGATCGGGATCTCCGCCGCCTGCCAGTATGAACTGGCCCTGCGAACCCATATCAGGAAAGCCCAGGCCGCCGGTTGCAGCAGGGAGGAGATTGAACACGCCATCCTGTTGACGGCGCCTACTGCCGGCTTTCCGGTCATGATGGGGGCTCTGTTGATTATGCGGGAGGAGATGGGGGAGGGGTAGCAGCCGAGGACCGGAATAGGTTTTTAAAGAAAGATAGTATTAACTAACCATTTTGCTTGAAATACGGCAGCTGGTGGACTATAATTAAGATGACAGGTTTTTACCAGCTGTTTATTACATAAGAATGTTTATTACATAAATACCTTACCTAAATTGTATTTGATTAGGTTTCTCTTGAGGATGGAGGTAGGGTTTTGTTATGAAGAAAACGACGGTCAGAATAGTCTTTACACTATTTCTTTTTTCCCTTTCATGTTCATCCTATGCACAGGTTTCCACTAATATAACTATTGCCGCTGCTCCTGCTTTGAATGTTCCTGTTGCACCAGTTCTGGATGACGGTACTGCCTACTATTCGGTAGGGGGTGGGATAAATCTCCGCGCCGAATATGCAATGCCTTTCATGAAAAGTCTCTACGCTTCGGGAAACATTGATGTGGATGTTGCTCCCATTAATGCTTCTGATCGTTCTCTCAATCTTCTATCCGGCGGGGTGGGGTTGGGATTCAAGTTTTTCCCACTAGAACGGTTGTCAATCAGAACTGGTGGATATGCTGGCTTATACATGGGCATTGTTGAAGAGGGAAGTGTTCGCAACCCCTTCGCTGCGGTTGGAACTGATATCTCCTATTTACTGAACCCTTCCATGAGCATTGGGCTTGGAGGAGCTTACAAACATTACTTTACCCCCGATGCTGCGGTATATCAAGGAGTCAGTGTAAGTCTTGGCTTGAGCTACAGCCTGGGAAGCAGCAGAAAGAGTGCGAATATCTACATGGAGCCGGTGATACAACCTATTTTCCCCCTTTTCTACAGCTATTATGATAAAAATCCTTTCGGCTCTTTGGAACTGATAAACAACGAGCGGGGCTCTCTCAGAGATCTAAAGGTAAGTTTTTTGGTCAAGCAGTACATGGAACAGCCCAAGCTCTGCGCTCAATTCCCTTCAGTCAAGCAAGGGCAAAGCCTCAAGATTCCAGTATATGCCCTCTTTACTGACAGTATCTTCAGTGTTACCGAAGGAACCAAGGTCGCAGGTGAAATAATTGTGGAATACAGCTATATAGGCCGGGAGATGAGCAGCAGTTTTCCGGTTACTGTAACCATTAACAACCGCAACGCAATGGTGTGGGATGATGATCGCAAGGCAGCGGCATTTGTCACTTCCAAGGATCCTGTGGTTCTCAGTTTCGCAAAGAACATAGCGGGAACGATCAGAAACAGCGGTAAAAAGGCAGTCAATACAACTTTTTCAACCGCAATGGCAATTTTTGAAGGCCTTAGCCTGTATGGAATCGGATATGTTATTGATCCATCAACCCCCTATTCCGTCTTGTCCGAAGATACCAGCTCACTGGATTTCATTCAGTTCCCGAATCAGACCCTCGCATACAAGGCTGGAGACTGTGATGATATCAGTATTCTCTATGCCTCCATGCTTGAGGCGGTGGGCATTGAAACCGCCTTTATAACGGCCCCTGGACATATTTACATGGCCTTTAATCTTGACATGAGTCCTGCAGAGGCAAAAATGATCTTCAGCAACCTGGATGACCTCATCCTGACTGATGATGAAACATGGATGCCCATTGAAATCACCCTGGTAAAGGATGGATTTCTGAAAGCCTGGCAGATCGGAGCAAAGGAGTGGAGAGAAACAGAGAAAAACGAAACAGCTGGCTTCTACCCCATCCGGGATGCCTGGGAACTTTATGAACCGGTGGGCTTCGCCCAGGGAGCAGCGGCAGTGGTCCTTCCCGATCCGGACCGGGTTAAGAGCAGGTACACCACTACCCTGAACCGCTTTATACAGAGGGAAATCGGGCCAAGAATTGATGAGCTTCAAAAACGTATGAGATCTTCAAGCAAACCAACGGCCTTCAGAAACAAGATAGGAATCCTCTATGCCCAGTTTGGCCAGCTTGATGAGGCTGCCAGGGAGTTCAAGGCAGTCGCTTCCAGCTCCCAGTATGTCCCAGCTCTCATCAACCTTGGAAACATCTACTATCTTAAAGATGAGATGGATACAGCTTTTGAATATTACCAAAAGGCCCTGGGACAGGCACCTGACAACGCAGTTGCACTCCTCGGGGTAGCCCGGACCAGTTATGAACTGGACGATTACAGCACGGTCAATAATTCCCTGGCGAAACTCGAAAACGAAGCTCCTGAAATGGCGGCCCAGTTTTCCTATCTCGGATCCGGAGGAGGCGATGTGGGCAGAGCCTCCCAGGCCCTGGAAAGAGAAATTACCGTCTGGGATGAAGAGGAGATATCAGAATGAAGAAATTAACATTAGCATCCCTTAGCCTTGCAGCCTTCCTTCTGATTACCACCTGTGATAACGGTTTTGATATCCTTGACAAGATTGAAACGGAAGTAAAGATCGCAAATGAGAAATTTCTGGTGATTGAATCTGTGAGTCCATCAGATCTTTCCTCCAATGTAGACCCGGGAAATGAAATAAACATCGTATTCGACAGGGCACTGAATATTAATAGCCTTACAGCAAATACCCTTACAATCTACAATGAAGACATCGATTCCGAAACAGGTTTTACGGTGGTAAACTACAACCAGAGGACCCACATTCTTACAGTAGAACCGGAAGATTCCTACTTCGAAAACGAAGATGATTATACTATAACAATATCAGGACTCCGGGGAAGTGATGGTAGTGAACTACAGGAAGATTACATCTGGTTTTTTTCAACCGGCACTGCTCCGGCAGGGTCGATCCTTGTGGTTGATCGGGATGGATTTGCTGAAAGCAACTACACGAACGAAATCGAGGTAAACGTCGGAGTACTTTCTAGTAATGAAATAGCAAGTTCCTATGCGCTAAGCCTGGTAAAAGATGAAGTTGATCATAACTATAGTTCTTTTAATGCAGAGTCACTCATCTGGACAGATAAAGCAGATATTTACGACGATTTCGAGTTGAGTTCAAGTGAAGGACTCCAGCCGGTCTATGTAGTTTTCAGAGGGCTGGTCAATGCAGAATATGCATATAGTCAAGTGGAAAACTACAATATAACCCTCGATACATCCGATCCGGTCTTGGAGAACGTCTCAATTAATGGAGGAGCAACCTACTCCACCGACACCTCCCTGAGTGTTGCTATTTCCGTTTCTGATGCTGTACCTGACCTCTGTTCCTACAGATACCGGACATCGGACGATGGAACATTTTCCACATGGATTGATTTTAGCTCTGCTTCAGCTACTTTCTCTGCCACTGTAGATCCTGGCGATAATGTAGAAAAAACGATCTATGTAGAGGCCAGGGATGCGGCAGGGAACTTATCCACTTTGGCAAGTGATACGATACTTGTGGACACAGTAGCTCCTGGCAAGCCGTCATTTACTTCTACCAGCGAAGATACTGACAGTACGAACCTGAACTGGACATGGAGTGAGGGATCAGGCACCTATAGTAACTACGAACGGAACCTGAACTATAGTTCTACCTGGACCAATACGACAGGAACTTCTTATGGACGAACTTTGATAAAGGCAGAGGCCAGCACAGGAGCAAGATACACTCTCAGAGTTCGTGCTGAAGATGCGGCGGGAAATGTTTCCAGTTACGATACCTGCTATTTCAATTATTTTCCAAGTGCCGACTTATATTTAGAGCCAGATAACGGGGCTACGGATGTCTCCAGAACTACCAATTTTAACTGGGCCGACTTCACGGGCGCCGATGGTTATTTCGTCTATGGTTGGATAGACGGAAATAGTCCTCCAACTGATCCTGTTGATGTCTCGACAAGTTATATGAATCCACCTATTACTTTTGACGACTACCAAACAATTTACTGGTACTACGAGCCTTATGATGAAAACAGGTTTGGCATAAAAACCATCATAGGAACCAGCCCAACTTACACTTTTACCACTGGAAAGTGATAACAGAAAAATGTTTTATCAGCTTTTTTAAGGAGTCTTGTTCATACCTGCACAAGGCTCCTTTTCTATCTTCAGTTCCTTCATTAGAACCTTGTCAATGCCTGGTTGTAAAAGGAGATCCTTACTCCCCCACCCTCTTCCCACACAACTTCCCCACAGCCCGCTCCAGAGCATCTTTGGAACTCCCCCAGGGCTTCTCATCATTCTGATAATCAAATTTCTGGTTGTACCAGCCCAGGTCAGCCTCCAGTCGTGCCCCGGAAGCAGAGCTGAGCTCCGCCGTCGCTTCAAGCCAGGGTCCCAGAAGCTTCCCCGGAAGCACCTCACCGGCCATCACCAGGAGATCCGCCAGGTGGGGACGACAGAAACCCTTCGAAGAGGCGTAGCGCTCCCGGAATCCCTCCTCATCCTTTTTCCAGAGATGGAGAGTGGTAAAAAGGTAGCGCTTAACTGTCGCTTCGATCCTGTCGCAGATCATGCAGCTGTCGGATTCCCTCTTCAGCGCATCTGCTGCAGCTTTCAATCGTTTACTCATTTCCGGCCCGCCCCCGGGAAGGCTGCCCTTCATCCCCCGGCCTGCCCGGCCGGCGGACCTCTTCAGAGCCTTAAGCTCCTTCTCCAGAAAAACCCAGGACTCCTTGAGCCGGGTATGGGTCATGAGGCCAAGGGAGTGGCGATTCTTTTTGGTATCGAAGAGCATGGGAAAGTGGACCGGGCAAAAACCGGTTTTGTTCACCTCCACCCGCATCTCCGGGGCCATCACAGAGGCTCCAAGAAAGAAATCGAGGTACCGCTTTTCAGCCTCTTCGGCCAGCAGGCAGAAGGGACACTCGCTCTCATTATCAAAGGCGTCCCAAACCGGGATGGTTTCAAGTTTATATTTCATGCTCCCCAGTCTAACCGATGGAGAGAATTCCTGAAAGCGCTTTTAAGCCGGCGGAAACGGCGGAGGAAGGAGATGGCGGAAACGGCGGAGCCCCCCCCAGCGGAGAAAGGAGAAACGACGCTACCTACAAGCCGCTTGCCTCCAGCCAATCCACCAGAAGCCTTCCTGTCTCCTCCGGCTTCTCCAGGGTGGACATGTGACCGCACTCATCAAGAAGATGATACCCCGCCCCAGGAAGCAGCTCCAACAGGTGTTCCTGCCGATCCGGCGGGCAGAGCCGATCCTGCTTTCCCGCAATAATCAGGGCGGGGCCTTTCCAGGCTGCCAGAGTATCGGAGTAATCGGGCCGCTCAGCGATCGCCTTTGCGTGGAGCTGCCAGGTGTCGAAGCCGGTATTCCGGGCCATGGAAACGATGATGTCGCAGAAGCCGCAATCATTGAGCCGGGATGGGTGGATAAGGGCGGGAAGCAGCTCCCGCCGGGCCACCGGATCAAACCCCTCTTGCCGGGCTTTATCGATCTTCTCATAGCGCCGCTCCGCCCGGTCCCCAAAATCGGGCCAGGCGTTGGTATCAAAGAGCACCAGCCCCGCCACCCGCTGTGGAGCCTGACGGACAAGCTCCTGAGCGGCAATACCCCCCATGGAAAGCCCCGCAGCGATAAACCGTTCTTCCCCGGGGATCATCTCAAGAAGCTGCTTTCCGATCTCTTCCATGGAATCCGCGGGAGGCAGGCCGTCGGGCCGCACCATCGCCCGGCCTGAAAGAAGCGCAACCTGGGGATCAAAGAGCCGGGCGTCGCAGAGAAGCCCGGGGAGAAAAACAATCGGAACCGGGCCGGAGTTCACCGGGCCGAGGGACACGGGATCGGGGTACACCGAGCCGCCCTCCCCGGTATCCGGCTCATTCCTGCTCTTTGTCGGGCTTCCGGTAGCTCCGATCTTTTCGTTACTCATATTAGCTCCGGTTCCCCGGGATTCCTCCCGGCTGTTACCAGAAGGGTGCGGCTCCTTCCTCGAAGCCCCTCCAAGCCAAAGGGCATCCCCTTGGGGAGATCGAAGGTATCACCCGGGGTGAGAACCACTTCCGCCCCCTCCCCAGAGCCGCCAAAACGGAGTTTCACATCCCCTTCCAGATTGAGAAGAACACACTTTTCCTTCCTGCTTTGCATGGGAACCCTGCCCCCCTGATCCATTTCAAAGGCAAAGAGGGCCAGATCGTCCCTGCTTCGGATCGTCCACTCCCAAGGGTCCTCAGGGTCCCCGATCACGTTATACTGTTCAAAGGTGTGCGGTTCGACAGAGCCACCGGAGAGAGAGGAGGGCACCGGGGCCAGCTTTCGTTTAAGAGAAACATGCTTCATCATCTCCTCCACAGAATAATCATCGTGGGCCGCCACCTCCTGAGGACTCATCACCGGATAGAGCTCTTCGGCCGACGGTTCGGGATCCCCCGCAACGGTATCGGCCAGGGTCTTATCTTTCCGCAGAAAAAGCCCGTGTTTACGCCCCTCCAGCAACACCTCGGGGTGCCACTCAATCCCTCCCCCAGCATCATCATGGCCCAGGAGGGCAAACATGAAGCCGTAATCATCCCCCACAACTTCAAAGCCCCGAAAGCAGTTGGTGGGTACCGAAATAATATCCCCGGGACCCAGAACCGCCTCATGAGCCCCCTCGGGTCCCCAGTATATGCGAAATTCACCTTTAAAGATGATGAAAATCTCGCAGGTCCGATGGCAGTGAAGCGAGTTGAGAATCCCCGGAGGCTGCCCCGCAGCACCCAGATGGAAACCGTCGGTCTCTCTTATATGAATCGGCTGCCGGGGATTCTCGGAGACCCCCTTACCGATGATGCAGAAATTCTCCTTTAGATGGCTCCCGGGAATCCGGGCATCCACAAAAGCAGCCTTCCCGGGCAGCAGCTCGGCATAACGGACCAAATGTTTATTGGGATCGAACATATATCCTCACTCCCCCCGGGGGTAAAGCTCTTCATAGGGATGCCCAGAAAGCTTCTCGCAGACCCGGCGCACCTCGGGGTCAACTGTCTCCTTCGCCCCCCCTTCCCGGAGCCGGCTGATCTCCCGCCGGAGCACTGCATGGCTCTCCGGGGTAATGGGGAAACGGATACTCACCAGAATTCCCAGCAGCGCCAGGATAGCAGGGGAGGCCACAAAGAGCAGCCTGAGCCAGTTCAAAGTCGAAGCGCTCTGCACCAGCTCCACCTCCGCAGGGTGGGCCTGGTATCCGATGAGGGTCAATAGCAGCCCCAGAAGGGGCAGGACAAAGGCGCCCTGGATCAGCTTTCTCACCAGGGTCATCGCCCCGGCGTAGGTGCCCGCCCGATGTTCGGTGGTCATCAGCTCATCCACATCGGCCACAAAGGGAAGGAGCTGGAAGGGAATCACTACCCCGGCGGACATCCCCGCACCAATAAAGAAGCAGTTTACCGCCAGCAAGACCAGGCTCCCTCCGGGCTGCTGGAAAGCCATCATGCTGATTGCGACGGCCCAGATAATAAGTCCGGTGCGGTAGGCAAAGGCGTGGCCTTTTTTGTTAGCCAGCCGGACATAAATGGGGAGAGCAAGCATCTGGGTAATCAGGATGGTTCCCAGCCCGATGGTGACAAAGCCGGGATTTTTCAGATAATCGATCATGTAGAACTTGAGCCACGCCATCAGGATGTCCATGGCTGCGTAGGCGCAGATATACATGGCAATATGGATCCGGAAGGATCTGTTTTTGTAGATGGAGCTGAAATTCCGGAAGATGGAGTAATCCTTCGCCAGAGGCTTTCTCGCCACAGGAAGCTCCCAGGTACCGAGAAATACCAGGATGTAGGGGAGAGCAAAAAAGAGACCAAAGACGAGGCCCATCAAGAGGTGACCCTGCTGCTGGCTTGGGAAGGCATCCACCAGGGGCTGAGCCACAAGTCCTGCGGTAAGGGTCGCTCCCATGGAGAAGATCATCCTTGTACCGGTGAGGCGGTTCCGCTTCTTGAAATCAAGAGTCATCTCTGCGCTCAGGGCAGAGTAGGGAACCAGTACCATGGTGGAACAGGTGTAAAAAAAGAGATATGCAAAAAAGTAGTAGAAGAAGATGGCCAGTTGACTGGAGAAAGAGACAGGCACCCAGATGAGGGTAAAGGTGATAACAATGGGGATAATGCCGATCAGGAAAAAGATCCGCCGCCGGCCGTGACGGCTTTTCGTATTATCGGTCAGATAGCCCATCAAAGGATCGGAGATGGAGTCCCACACCTTGCCCAGTCCCGGAATAAGACCGGCTAATACCGGATTGAGCCCCACCACGGTAATGAGAAAATACATGGAGAAGGTACTGATGATAAAGAAGGAGCCTCCACCGTAGAGATCCCCCAGGCCGTAGGCCACATAATTTCGCCTCTTTAGCTCCCGCTCCTGCTTCGGTTCCCCTTCCCCTGCCTCTTCTTGTCCCTGTTCTTGTCCCTGCTTTTTGTCTCTCATGCCAGATATTGTAGGTCGATTCTCTTATTTTCACAAGGGAAATATTGCTTGACCCGATTACCCTATGGGGGTAGCCTGTAGCCATGCTAACGTTACCCGCAGCATCTTCGATCCTCCTTTCGCTTCCCGGCATCCTTGGGCTGATCCTCCTGATGGGGATGCTGCTGCTGATCTTCATCACCATTATCATCGGAAACAGGACAATCATGCCGAAAACACGATCCGCCCAGGAGATACTCGGAGCCGATCTATTGGAAAACAATATCAACCCATTTCTCCTTTCCCTACCCTGGCAACAGTTCGAACTCGAAGGCGCTTTAGAAGCAGGGAAGCCGATAATACTCCGGGGGATCTTTCTGGAAGGGAAGGAAGTGACCACAGCGGTGGGAAACGACCAGAGCAAAAAGTCCGCCCCGGAGAGGCAAACAATCATCTTCTGCCACGGATATTCCGGGAACCGCTACTCCTCCTTCCGTTTCCTCCGCCCATTCATAGAGGCGGGATGGAATATTGTGCTGTGGGATCTGCGGGGCCACGGCGAATCCGGGGGGCGTTACATCACCTTTGGAGCCAGGGAGGCGGAGGATCTCCAGAGGGTTCACGCCATGGCTGCTCAGAGGTGGCCCGACAGCTCTTGTAATCTCTACGGGGTCTCCATGGGCGGGGCCACGGTGCTCCGGTATCTGGCCCGGAAGGGAACCGCTGCTCGGAAACCTCAGGAGACTCAGGAGACTACAGAGGAGGCCGCAACTCTTCAAGAGGTTCCAGCACCGGGAATAGCGGCGGCGGTGTCAGACTGCAGTTTCGAATCTTTAAAGACGATCCTGATTGAGCGCCGTTTCGCTGCAGCGGGTATTCCCCGCCCCCTGGGCAGGATCATCTACCGGATCCTCCGAATCTACCTGAAACTGCGGGCCGGTTTCGATCCCGAGGAGATCCAGCCCCACCGGGATAGCTTGAACAGCAGCATCCCCCTTCTCTTTGTTCACGGCGAGGCGGACCGGGAGACCCCTGTCTCGGTGGCTCAAACGTTTTATAACCAGAGGAAGGACCTGGCTCCCACTTACCTTCTTACTATTCCGGGGGCAGAGCACACCAGATCGGCCACCACCAATCCTGAGAGATGGGAAGGGGAAATGGTACGTTTTTTCCAGCTTCCCGGCGGGCCGGGCTGATGATCCGCCGGGCTGATAAGCTGCGACGGAACGTCTGGCCTGCGGGCCGGACTCAGGACGATATTGAAGTGATTATCAACCGCCCCTTCGACCGGGGCTTATAGAAGGAGAGCAACACGTATGGCCAAGACC
>CAYMWV010000037.1:0-23521 GCA_964394395.1 uncultured Sediminispirochaeta sp. | reverse complement strand
GTATAGCCGGAGGAGCTGGCGCTGTCCCTGGTGTTGTATTGGGAGCACTTTTTCTTGGCATCATTAATAATGCCCTTCCGGTTGTATATCTATCACCATTCTTTCAGATGTTTATTCAAGGTTTTATCGTATTAGCAGCAATGTTCGCCAATACCTTCATTGAAAAACGACAGCGCAAGGTACTGCTCAACCGGAGGTGTGTATGAAAAAGCTAATTTCCCTTTTGCAGAAATGGGAGTTTATCATCACCATTCTTTTTCTGATAGAGATTCTCATTTTCTCTTCGATTTCTCCCTATTTTCTTGATTATTTCAACCTGATGAACGCCACGTTTAACTTTTCTGAAAAGGCTATCCTTGCTCTTCCCATGATCTTTGTTATTATGAGCGGTGATATTGATATTTCCGTAGCTTCTATCATTGCTCTTGCATCATTTCTCATGGGCTACGCCTCCTCCCTGGGGGTGGGGACCTATGGTATTATCACCATTGGCTTGGGAGCCGGAGTGGTTGCAGGCGCTTTCAACGGCCTTTTTGTAGCAAAAATCGGGATGCCCGCAATCGCAGTTACTCTGGCAACAAGATCGCTTTTTCGGGGAATCAGCCACGCCTTTCTTGAAGATCAGGCATACACCACGTATCCAGAATCATTTGCCTTTTTTGGACAAGGTTATGTGGGCTCTACCCTCATTCCCTTTCAATTGCTTCTCTTTCTTTTTCTTGCCCTCATTATTGGATTTGTGCTCCATTTCACCTCCTATGGGAGAAAGTTGTACGCCCTGGGAAACTCCCTATCAACAGCACGTTTTTCAGGAATAGCTGTTGACAAAATTCGTTTTTTCAATTTTTTACTCAATGGCCTCTTCGCAGGTATAGCTGCTGTTCTTCTTACCTCCCGGATTGGAAGTACCCGTCCTCAGATAGCATCGGGTTGGGAACTTGAAGCTATTACACTGGTAGTACTGGGTGGTGTTTCCATCTCAGGAGGGAAAGGAAGTATTGGAGGGGTTGTTGTTGCAATTTTTCTTATAGGCTACCTGAAGTTCGGAATGGGACTGTTGAATCTATCTGCAAAGGTGATGATTATTTCAATCGGTCTCCTTCTCATAATTGCGGTATTGCTTCCTAATATACTCGAATCTTCACGAAAGCGTAGAGAGCTATTACGGCAACAGGGGATGCTTAGATGAGCTTAGATGAGCCCTGCTTGAGATAACAAATGATCTTTGATATGATATCCGTAAGTTTTTGTAAAGGAGTACGTAAATTATGAGCAAACCATCTTCGGATATTATGAAACGATTAGTCCAGGTAAGTCGTGAATACGGTTCAGATCCCTCCTTTGTTCTCTCAGGGGGTGGAAACAGTTCCTATAAAGAGGGACAAACCATGCTTGTTAAAGGATCGGGAACGAGGATGGCAAGCATCACTGAGGATGATTTTGTTGCCATGGACCGCTCACTATTGGACACGATCTGGCAAAAAGGGTATCCACAGGAGTCCGAAAACCGGGAAGAGGCTGTTTTATCCGATTTGATGGCAGCCCGGTTGGCCGGGGAGGAAAATAAACGCCCCAGTGTGGAAACCCTGCTGCACTCCCTCTTTCCTGAAAGCTGGGTAATGCACACCCATCCAGCCCTGGTGAACGGGATCACCTGTTCAAGGGATGGTGAAAAAGCTGTTCGATCTCTTTTTGGACCAGAGGCTATCTGGGTGCCTGTTATTGAACCGGGCTACACCCTGGCAAAAGAGGTTAAACAACGTCTTCCTAATAGTACCGACAGTTCCAGGAAAGAGACGTTAAAAGAGACGCCTTTGGTTTTCCTGCAGAACCACGGTGTTTTTATCACTGGCAACAGTGAAAATCAGATAAAAACCCGCTACACTCAGCTCTTTTCAACTATCAAAAATGCGTTGACACACTCCTTCGATGAATCAACTGTGACCCCATGGGGAGAGAAGCCAAGTACCTGGGAAGAAACCCCCTCAACAGAAGAGAGAGCAGCTTTAGTCAACGCGTATACTACTCTTTCTGATTCGCAGCCGGTGGTGCTCCCTTTTTCACATCCCCTTCTTGATCAGTTTCTGAGCGATCGGGAACACTTTACGCCCCTTCAGGAACCCTTTACACCGGATCATATCGTATATGCGGGATTCAGGCCCCATTTCACCACAGATCTATCACATATTCAGAGGGAACTTGAAGAGTATCGTCAACAGTGGGGAGAGCTGCCAAAGATTGTGGCCTCTTCGGAGGGAACCTGCTGGGCAATTGCTTCGGGAAACCAAGCAGCAGTTGATGCGAGAGACCTATTTTACGATGCAGCTCTCATAGCACTCTATTCCACATCATTTGGCGGCCCCAGCCCTATGCCGGAATGGCTTATCTCCTTTATCCGCACCTGGGAAGCGGAGAAATATCGACAAAAAAAGGGCTAAAATCGGCATATAACGCCTTGATTTTCTTTACACCGTGTGCTAAAAAGTTATACGTAAGTATATGTAAAGCATTTTGCAAGTTTAAAGAAATATGAGGTTGAAAATATGGCAAATTTGGTTGTAATGCCCAGACAGGGTAATACCGTTGAAAGCTGCCTTATCCTGGAATGGAAAGTTACCGAAGGGGATAAGGTTGAGAAAGGTGATATTCTCTGTTCGGTTGAAACAGATAAGGCGGCTATTGATGTGGAATCTGAATACTCCGGAACGGTGCTGAAAATCTTACAAGAGGCTGATGAGGATGTTCCGGTATTGGAAGGGATTGCGGTTATTGGAGAGGCCGGTGAGGATATCTCTGATCTTGTTTCATCCCCTTCATCGGGCATACCACAATCGGATGCGCCCCAATCAAACGTAGCTCAATCTCAACCAGAGGTATCTCAATCAGCAAAGAACCTTGCAGCTGCTAGTGGTGGGCTTGATACAGTATCCCTTAAGCCGAGTCAGGATCACCCTGGAGAAGCAATCAGCCCCCGAGCCCGTAACCTGGCTGCGGCAAAAGGCGTTGACCCGTCACTTCTTTCCGGAACGGGTCCCGGAGGCCGTATTATCGAAAGAGATATCCAGGCAACCTTGAACCAGAGAGGTCCGGCAAGCCCCGCTGCAATTGAGAGCTTTCTTACAGAAGGCAAAACAATGCCCAAAAAGGGAAGCGGTATTGGTGGTAGAATCGCTTCTGCGGATCTACTGGAGAGGCAGGAGCTTACCGGAGAGCCGGAGTTTACCGGAGAGGCTCCTTCAGGGGAGTATACCGATCAGCCAGTGAAAAGCATCAGAAGAGTGATTGCAGAAAGAATGCGTTCCAGCCTGAAAGAGACCGCCCAGCTCACCTTGAACAGCTCGGCTCCTGCTGCAAAATTAAAAGCGTGGAGAAGCTTTTATAAGCGTTCTGGCGAAGAGTTGGGGCTCAATGGAATCACCATCAACGACCTGGTCCTCTTTGCAGTTTCCCGCTTACTGCCCATCTATCCCCAGCTGAATGCCCACTTCCTGGGAGATACCATCAGAACCTTTTCTGATGTCAATCTTGGTATCGCTGTAGATACTCCAAAAGGATTGATGGTACCGGTGATAAACGCAGCAAACCGTAAATCATTAAAAACCATCTCTGGGGAGGTAAAAACCCTTGCAGCAGCCTGCAGAGAGGGGTCCATTTCAATGGACGCCTTAAGCGGAGGAACCTTTACCGTGACAAACCTCGGTGCTTTTGGGATAGAAAACTTTACCCCTGTATTAAATGCTCCGGAAGTTGGAATCCTGGGTCTGGGAAATATTCAGCTGAAACCAGTAGAAGAGGGGGAGGAGATCACGTTTCTTCCCCATCTGGGACTCTCATTAACCATTGACCATCAAGCTGTGGATGGTGCTCCGGGAGCAAGATTCTTAAAAGCCCTCAGTGATGCTCTGGCCAATCCTGAATCTATTGCGGCTATGTAAAAGGATGAAATCGATGAAATATGACCTGATCATAATTGGCGGCGGCCCGGGGGGCTACGTTGCCGCAGAGCGGGCTGGTGAAGCGGGTAAAAAGGTGCTCCTGTTTGAAGAGAAGGATCTTGGGGGAGTGTGTCTCAATCGCGGCTGCATTCCAACAAAAAGTCTCCTCAATTCTGCAAAACAGTATCATCACGCCCTACATGGGGAGAAGTTTGGCGTTACCGCTGAGAATGTTACCTTTAATCTATCCACTGCGATGGCCTGGAAGGAGAAGACGGTCTCTTCCCTGCGAAAAGGGGTAGCCTTCCTGATGAAAAAAGGGGGGGTGGAGATAATCTCTGAACGGGCGATCTTAGGGCCTGGCAAGAAAGTTGAAGCTGCAGGAAAGGAGTATGAAGGTGAAGCCGTTATCATTGCAGCTGGAGCTTCTCCTGCCCGTATTCCTATTCCAGGTTCAGAACTTGACCATGTTCTCACCAGTGATGAGATCCTGGAAATTGAGAACCTGCCAAAAGGTTTGGCCGTTATCGGTGGGGGAGTAATTGGATTGGAGTTTGCCTCCTTTTTTTCCTCCCTGGGAGTAAAGGTCTCGGTCATTGAAATGCTTGATGAGATTCTGCCGATGATGGATAAGAGCATTGCTAAAACAATGCGCAAGGCTATGAAAGATGTAGATTTTCATCTCTCCAGCAGGCTAGAGAAGATAGAGCCTGAGCAGGTTCACTTCTCTTCCCTTTCCGGTAAGCAAGCTAATAGGGTGGAAGCAGAGATGGTCCTGCTTGCAACCGGCAGATCACCCAATATAGAAAACCTTGGTCTTGCTGATCTGGGAATAGATTTTGATGGTAGAGGAATCAGGGTTGATGAATACCAGCGCACCAATATTCCGGGAATCTATGCGGTAGGGGATATTACCGGCAGGAGTCAACTTGCCCATTCAGCATCAAGGATGGGGGAGGTGGCGGTTGGTCACATTCTGGATCCAATGGAGCCCAGCTATGGGAAAATGCGCTACCAGGCCATCCCCTGGGCGGTCTACACCCTTCCCGAAGCGGCGGGCTGCGGTCTTACTGAAGAGGAGGCCACGAAGCAGGGAATTCCATGGGAAAGTGCAAGCTACCATTTCGCCGGTAACGGAAGGTTTCTAGCAGAAAACGGTAAAGATACAGGCTTCTGCACCATTCTTTCCCATAAAGAGAGTGGAATACTCTTGGGAATTCACATGATCGGTCCCTATAGCTCAGAGATTATTCACAGCGCTGCCGTTATGATTGAATCTGAACTACGGGTCAAAGATATTAAAGAGATAATTTTTCCCCATCCGACGGTGAGCGAAACTGTCAGAGATGCATGTTGGGGAATGAAGGAGTAAAACAGTGCCAAAATCAATGCCAGTATTGCCGGAAGAGGTGAGAAAAGCTTCAACAATTTCTTTCAAGGAAATTCCGGTTAACCAGTACAAGAGTGATATTAAGAGAGAGCAGAAGCAGTATGGGAATGATAGCCTCAAAGAGGTATACCGCCATATGCTCTACATCCGGGAGTTTGAAACAGCCCTTAACTCGATTAAAACCACAGGAAGCTATGAGGGGATTGAATATAACCATAAAGGTCCTGCTCACCTCTCCATCGGTCAGGAGGCAGCAGCTGTTGGCCAATCCCTGAACCTTGGTATCGATGATCAGATTTTTGGTAGTCACCGAAGCCACGGAGAGATTCTTGCAAAATCTCTTTCAGCAATCAATCAGCTCTCTGATGAGAACCTTCTTTCTATCATGAAACAGTTCCTCGGTGGAGAAACGTTGGCGGTGGTGGAAAAGCATCATGAAGGGAGCGTTAAAGATCTGGCAATTAAATTTACCCTTTACGGCACCCTGGCGGAGATTTTCGCAAAGAAGACCGGTTTTAACCGGGGCCTTGGTGGATCGATGCACACCTTTTTCATACCCTTTGGCTCCATGCCCAATAACGCCATCGTCGGGGGAAGCGGCGATATCAGCGTCGGTGCTGCCCTTTTCAAACGGATTAACCGTAAAGCTGGAATAGTAATTGCCAATATTGGCGATGCCTCCATGGGCTGCGGTCCAGTCTGGGAAGGGATGATGATGGCAGCCATGGACCAGTACCGAACTCTCTGGGATAAGGATTTAGGCGGTGCACCTCCGGTGATGTTCAACTTTTTCAACAATTTTTACGGCATGGGGGGACAAACCTGGGGTGAAACCATGGGATACGATATCCTTGCCAGAGTGGGAGCAGGAGTAAACCCTGAGAACATGCATTCTGAGCGGGTGGATGGATACAACCCCTTAGCCGTTGCCGATGCGGTAGCTCGGAAGAAACAGATACTTGAAGAGGGAAGGGGACCGGTTCTTTTAGATACCATAACCTATAGAACCTCCGGCCACAGCCCCTCCGATGCATCAAGCTATCGGACGAAGGAAGAGATTGATCAGTGGAACCAGGCCGACGCAATTGTTGATTACGCCGAATATCTAAAAACGCATAAGGTGATCAGCCAAAGCGAAATTGAAGCGTATCAATCCGAGGTACGGGAAGGGATGATACATACGGTACAGCTTGCCATCGATATGGAAGCTTCTCCCCGGGTTCCCGGAACCTTTATTGAAACGGTGATGTTCTCCAACGAGAAACGGGAGACCATGGAAGATCGGGAACCGGAGATGCTCATGCCGATAGAAGAGAATCCCCGGGTAAAACAGCTTGCCCGGCGCAGCCGCTTTGGCTTGGACGAATCAGGCAAACCGCTGCCGGCGAATAAAACCTTCGCCTATAGGGACGCACTCTTTGAAGCTATGCTCCACCGCTTCTCGATCGACCCCACCATGGCAGCCTGGGGAGAGGAGAACCGGGACTGGGGTGGAGCCTTTGCTGTCTACCGGGGCTTAACAGAGACACTTCCCTATCATCGCCTCTTCAACTCCTCTATCAGTGAGGGAGCCATCGTGGGTACCGGAGTAGGATACGCCCTTTCCGGTGGACGCGCTGTGGTGGAACTGATGTACTGCGATTTTATGGGCCGGGCGGGGGATGAAATATTCAACCAGGCAGCCAAATGGCAATCCATGAGCGCCGGCATTTTGAAGATGCCCCTTACCATTCGTGTATCAGTAGGTAATAAATATGGAGCCCAGCACAGTCAGGACTGGAGCGCCATGGTAGCTCATATTCCAGGACTCAAAGCTATGTACCCCGCCACTCCCTACGATGCAAAGGGAATGTTGAATAGCGCTCTGTCGGGTACCGACCCGGTTCTCTTTTT
This sequence comes from uncultured Sediminispirochaeta sp., assembly GCA_964394395.1. Lineage (GTDB taxonomy): Bacteria > Spirochaetota > Spirochaetia > DSM-16054 > Sediminispirochaetaceae > Sediminispirochaeta. The sequence goes on along the minus strand of CAYMWV010000037.1, from coordinate 16,303 downwards.
TGAGAGCCAGAAACTCTACGGTATTGGCGAGCAGTTTGAACCAGGGGGAGTTCCGGAAGGCTATTACGAGATTACCGAAGGAATCCCTGCACTTAAGCGGCAAGGAGATGATATTACTATTATCACCCTGGGACCGGCCCTCTATCCTGCTCTCGATGCTGCGGCGCTTCTATCTGAAACGTATGGAGTTGAAGCTGAAGTTATCGATCTTCGCTTTATCAATCCCCTGGATTATGAAGTTCTCATTGAATCGATAAAGAAGACCGGCAAAGCAGCCCTCCTTACCGATGCGGTTGACCGGGGTAATTTCATGTACACCGTCGCTGCAAACCTTACTCAGTTTGCCTTCGATTATCTTGATGGACCTCCTGTTGTTGTCGGATCGAGAAACTGGATCAGTCCAGCCGCAGAGATGGAAGAGGATTTCTTCCCCCAACCGGAATGGTTGATTGATACCATCCATGAGCGGCTCTATCCTCTTCCTGGGCATTCGGTTACCACTGTTCAAACCGCCGGAGAGATGCTGCGTAGAAACAGGCTTGGAGTATAGCTATGTGGAGTGATATCTCCTCCGAAGCGCGGGTGGAAAAGGCGGCATCAATGGCTGCCGACACCCCCTTTACCGATGAGGTAAATAACCACGTTCACACTGCCTACTCCTTCAGCCCCTACACCCCCGCCGAAGCTGCTCTTGCAGCCCGGAATGCAGGGCTAAAAGCGGTTGGAATCATGGATCATGATTCCGTTTCCGGAGCCCGGGAGTTTATCGAGAGCTGCAGGAGACTTGGAATAGGTTCGACGGTTGGTTTTGAAGTGCGGGTAAACGGAGATGGCACGGTTATGGAGGGTCGGAGGATAAACAACCCCGACACTGACAATATTCTCTATATGGCGGTGCATGGAGTAGCCGAGCCCCGCCTTGAAGAGGCGGATGCCTTTCTCCAACCTTTACGAGAACTGCGGAACCGTCGAAATCGGAAACAGCTCAGCTCCTTAAACCGCATTCTTGAAGAAAAGGATCTTCCAAGTCTGAATTTTGAAGAAGATGTTCTTCCCGTTTCCTTTAACGCAGACGGGGGTAGTGTAACCGAACGACATATTCTCTATGCCCTTACAATAATGCTTACCAGGCGATGGAATAGAGGAGATGAGCTTGTATCAAATCTGCAATCCACCTTTCAGATCGAAATACCCGGTAAGATTGGTGAACACCTCCGGGATCCACAGAACCCCCACTATCTCTATGATTTACTGGGAATCTTGAAAAGCACTCTGCTTCCCCGGTTTTATATCGATCCGGATAAAAATGAGTGTCTCAATGTAAAAGAGGCAGTTGATTTTGCCCGATCCATCGGGGCAATACCCGCCTATGCTTATCTTGGGGACATTAAAGAGTCTCCCACGGGAGATAAGAAAGCACAAACCTTTGAAGATAGCTGGCTTGATGAGCTGGTTCCGGAGTTGAAGCGAATTGGCTTTACCGCAATCACTTACATGCCTCCTCGAAACAGTAAGGAACAGCTTGATAGAATTATGAGCCTGGCTGCCCGAAATGGGCTTATGCAGATCAGCGGAGTCGATATTAATTCAAGCCGCCAATCCTTCCACTGTCCGGAAATTATGCAACCCGGATTCTCCCATCTCATTGATGCAACCTGGGCACTCATTGCCCATGAAACACTCTCTGCGGAAAACCCTGGATCATCTCTTTTCTCTGTACAGACGATGGCGAAATACCCCGATTTAAGTAGGCGTATTAAAGAATACGGTATCATTGGCAGAAAACTGTTTGAAACAGGAGCGTAGTAATGGAACCAATAAAAAACCCTGATGCATATGAAATGGACCAAACGCTGCAATACGCAGCCCTTTTACGGGGCCTGCTGTGGAATGGCACTGCAGCTCCTCTGGTTCGTTTCCTTAAAAATGGTATACCGGAGAAAGAAAAAATCCCTGGTAAACCTCTAACGCTGACTCTAACTCTCAATAAAGAACTGTCGGCTACTTCAATTGATTTTAAGAAGCCTCTTCCTCCCTTTGTGCATATAGAAGGAGTTGGATATTACGCCTTGGGAGCTGATCCCCAACAACTTGATATAAACACCCGGGAAGGATCGGACAGCACCCCTGTGACCCCCTTATCAGAGAGAGATCGCAATAGTACGGTAAAGGGAAAAGTAGCCATAGTTACCGGCGGCGCCCAGGGCTTCGGTTACGAAATAGGAGAACGGCTTGCCAAAGATGGTGCAGTGGTCTGGATTGCCGACCTCAACTATGAAGGGGCATTGGAAGCAGCAGATAAGCTTAATGAAAGTTGCGCTTCTCCCTGTGTTTTCCCTGTAGCGGTAAACGTGGCAGATGAATCTTCTGTATGGGAGATGGTAGAAACGGTTGTTTCATCCATGGGAGGAATCGATCTCTTTATCAGTAATGCGGGGGTCTTAAAAGCTGGCAGTGTGAAAGAATTGAGTCTTAAAGATTTCAGCTTCGTCACATCGGTTAACTATATCGGTTATTTTATCTGTACCAAGTATGTATCCCGGGTGATGGCTTTGCAGAACCAGCAGGATCAATTCGGCAACTATTACAGCGATATTATTCAGATAAATTCTAAAAGCGGTCTTAAAGGATCAAATAAAAATGGAGCCTATGCGGGAGGGAAGTTTGGCGGTCTGGGATTAACCCAGAGCTTTGCTCTGGAATTGATCACAGACAAGATAAAAGTCAACTCAATCTGTCCCGGAAATTTTTTCGATGGCCCCCTCTGGTCAGACCCTGATCGGGGTCTCTTTGTTCAGTACTTACACACCGGAAAGGTACCCGGAGCAAAAACCATTGAAGAGGTAAAACAGTTCTATGAGGCGAAAGTTCCTATGGCCCGGGGATGTAACGGGGAAGATGTGTACAAAGCAATTCTCTACTCTATAGAACAGCTTTATGAGACCGGACAGGCAGTCCCGGTCACTGGCGGACAGGAGATGCTCAATTAAGCAAGGAGTTGAATATGAAGACAAAAGCAGTACGGCTATACGGAAAAAAGGATCTTAGATTAGAAAATTTCAGTTTGCCCGCCATCAGCGGGGGAGAGATACTGGCAAAAGTGATAAGTGACAGTATTTGTATGAGCAGTTATAAAGCTGCAATCCAGGGAGCGGACCATAAACGGGTGCCAGAGGATATTGCAACTGACCCGGTGATGATCGGACATGAGTTTTGTGGGGAAATAGTCGAGGTTGGAGAAAAATGGCAGAACAAATTTTCTCAAGGTGACAGATTTACCATACAACCTGCCCTTAATTATAAAGGTAGTCTGGATGCTCCCGGCTACAGTTACCGTTTTATTGGTGGAGATGCCACCCATATCATCATCCCGGAAGAGGTTATGGAGATGGATTGCCTGCTCCCCTACAAGGGAAAGGCTTTCTTTCATGGATCCCTCTCAGAACCGATGAGCTGTATCGTCGGGGCATTCCGGGCCAGCTACCATGTGCCCCAGGGCACCTACAAGCATGATATGGGCATAAAAAAGGGCGGGAAAATGGCCATTCTGGCAGGTGCGGGTCCTATGGGTTTAGGAGCAATAGACCTTGCCCTCCATGGCGAGCTTCGCCCCTCCCTTCTGGTGGTTACCGATATTGACTCACCCCGGTTACGCAGAGCTGAAGAACTCTTCCCGGTTGATGAGGCAAAAAAAGATGGGATCGATCTTCGCTATATTAACAGTGCAGAAAATCCTCAGAGCCTGGAAGAGCTACGTTTTGATGATATCCTGGTGATGGCTCCGGTAAAACCGGTGGTTGAACAGGCAGACAGACTGCTGGAAAAAGATGGATGTCTAAACTTCTTTGCCGGACCCACCGATCCTTCCTTCTCAGCAATGATCAATTTTTATGATGTTCATTACGCCTTTCACCACATTGTTGGTACCAGCGGCGGAAACACCGAAGACATGCGAATCAGCCTCTCATTGATGGAAGCTGGACGAATCAATCCGGCAGTGATGATAACCCACCTAGGCGGCCTTGATGCAGTGGTTGACACTACCCTGAATCTACCATCTATTCCGGGGGGGAAAAAGCTTATATATACCAATATCAGCATGCCCCTCACAGCCCTTGATGATTTTGAAGAAAAAGGGAAATCTGACCCTATGTTCAAGAAGCTGGCAGAGATCACTTTGAACCATAAAGGTCTATGGTCAGAGGAAGCTGAAGCATATCTGTTACAACATGCTCAATCCATTGAAAAGTAGGGGGTGTATCTATGGATAAGGTGATCGCTGTTCTGGATATTGGTAAAACAAATAAAAAGGTGGCGCTCTATAACGAAAAAATGGAATTGGTTCAGCTTAAAAGCGAAAGTTTTCCATCCATTGCCTATGAAGATGTCCGGATTGAACAGGTAGAAGAGATCGAAAGCTGGTTTCTTTCAATACTGAAAGAGGCTGTGCGGCAGTATCAGATCACTTGCATCTCCATTACCACCCATGGGGCGGCTGCAGTGTGTATCGATGGAGATGAAAAGATCTCTGTCCCCCCTCTTGATTACACTACAGAGGTAGATGCTTCTATTCATGACGCCTTTTTCGCACAGCTTGGAAGCAGAGAACTGTTACAGAAAAGGACATGCACCGCAGAGATAAAACCCATTATCAATGTCGGGAAGATGCTCTTTTTTGCTTCCCAACGGTTCCCGGAAGCTTTTTCAGAAACCAGACAGATTCTTCTTTATCCTCAATATTTCTCCTGGAGACTTACCGGTGAAATCTGGGCAGATTACACCTATGCGGGTTGTCACACCTATCTTTGGGACTTTGTTAACAACAGCTGGTCGTTTGTAGCAGATAAGCTTGGAATCGGTAACATGCTGCCGGAAAAGGTTAACTATCCAGGAGCTCTTGCGGGTTATATCAGAAAAGAAATATCAGAAAAGACAGGGCTCTCCCCTGATACTCCAGTATTGGTAGGAGTCCATGATTCCAATTCTTCTCTTATTCCCTATCTTCTATTGGGGGAGGAGGATTTTCTTCTCAATTCCACTGGTACCTGGTGTGTTGCCATGCATCCGGAAGCAGAAGCGCTTATGCAAGATGAGGATATCGGAAACACTGTTTTCTTTAATCTGTCGGTTATGAACAGCCCGGTAAAAACAGCGATCTTTATGGGCGGCTTGGAGTTTGAAAGCTGGTCTACATTAATCAGGCAATTACATAACAGAGATGACTATCCCGATTTTAATCAATCTCTGGCAAATGAGATTATTACCCAAGCTGAATATGTAATCCTTCCCGGGGTAGTGCAGGGCGCAGGACAGTTTCCTGATGCAAAGGCAGGGATAGTTTGTAAGCATGAGTTTACCAGCTTAGAGGATATTCAGAAGGGAGAGAGAATTCCCGAAATCCTGTATGATTATGAAAAAGCTTACACGATCCTCTTATTGAGCCTTGCATTACATACCCAGGTAGCGTTTGAGAGAGCAGGACTCAAGCCTGGTTCACCCGTCTATACAGAGGGGGGGTTCCGCTATAATGGAGGGTACAACAAGCTCATTGCAGCTCTCTTTCCGGAAAATCCATTTTTTACCACCGGTATTGATGAAGCAACCAGTTTTGGTGCGGCCCTCCTCGGCTGGTCTCACATCCAGAAAAAGCCGCTGCAAGATCTCGCATCGCTATCCAATTTTGAAAAAATAGCTGTTAAGGCGGCGGAGCTGGAAGATATCAGCCATTATCAAAAACGCTTTTTCTCTTTAATGAACTAGGTTATACTGCTATCCGTGGTTATAGGAGCGAAAGAAAAAGAGAGTGCAAAACTGCATAAAACCCGGATTCTCCAGCAAAGCCTCTTCTGGTCGAAGGTGAAAGAACTACAGGGTTTCACCCCCCGATGTTTTTCGATTCAAAAAGAGAACGCACCCCTTCAGGAAGATTTGCTGCTTCTTCTTAAACCGGTGGGAGATGCCACCTTGGGCGCCTATGTACCCTACGGGCCCAAAAACGCACCTCCTTCGGATGATCAAGGACTCTTTCTTGAAGAACTTTCGGAAACACTCCGGAAGCATCTTCCAAATAGGTGCTCATTCATCCGTTACGACCTTCCCTGGGAATCTCCTTGGGCTCATGATCTTGATCGGTACTCAGATGATGGAGAATGGGCAGGTCCGCCTTCAAAAAAGAGTCAGGAACTGCGAGTCAATTTCTCAACAAACTATTGGAATTTACGAAAGGCTCCTAGCAACCTCCTCCCCACAAACACTATCTTCCTTGATTTAACCAGCCCAAAAAAGCTGCTACTTGATCAAATGCACAAGAAAACCAGGTACAATATTCGCCTATCCCTCAGGAAGGGCGTTACTGTTCGTACAGGAAAATTAGAAGATCTTTCAACCTGGTATGATCTCTATACAGAAACATGTCAACGAAATGGTATTTACCTCCATGATATTTCTTTTTTTCGGGATCTTTTCTCTGCAGACAGGGTAAGCCCAGGAGAATCCATTCGTCTTTTGCTGGCAGAGGATACCACAACTAATTGTCCAAAAGCTTTGGCGGCGCTGTTCCTCGCCTTTTCTGGCAGCAGGGCAAGCTATTTGTATGGAGCTTCATCTTCTGAAAAGCGAAACATGATGGCAACCTACGCTCTACAATGGGAAGCGATTCTTCAGGCCAAAGAGGCGGCTTGTAGGGAGTATGATATGTTTGGTATCTCACCATCACCTAACGCTTCTCATCCACTCTACGGACTCTATCGGTTCAAACGAGGCTTTGGCGGAAAAGTGTTTCACAGGATGGGCTGTTGGGATTATCCCTTGATCCCTGAAGATTGGAAATCCTGCCTGGCCGCAGAGATAAAGAGTCAGGGATACCATCTATAACGTAAAAATGGAGAAGGTATAAATGGAGGTGGCGGGAATCGAACCCGCGTCCTACCGGGCACCACACAAGTATCTACAAGCTTAGCTCCATCTTTAATTTCGGTTGTTTTACGGCGATGAAACAAACCACAAACAACCTGAGATCCTGTTGTTTCCCCGGCCCCCTGGGATCACAGAACGCCGGGTAAGTCCCATTTTCTTACAAGCTTACGCGTCCCTAGGGACTTCGAAACGCGGGCCCGTGGCCGTCTCTATGCAGCCAGTGCGTAATCTGCGTCGTTAGCAGTTATACAATGTTGCCCTTGATTAAGGAGGTGAGGGCACCTCCGCCTGCAACCGGTGAGCATGCATCCGACAGTCGAAACCGGAACACCCCCCATCTGGTTTATGGTAACAATATAATCAATTTTTTCGTTTATATCAATATCTCAGCCTATACTATTATCTGCCACTCATTTCACGATCAGCTTCTCTTTTCAAATCCCGTTGCTTAATTGATTCTCGTTTATCATGGATCTTTTTACCTTTCCCGGTTCCTATCTCTATCTTCACCTTACCATTCTTGAGATAAAATCTCAGAGGTACAAGGGTATAGCCCTTCTCTTCAACCTTCCTCTGCAATTTCCGTATCTCTTGTTTATGAGCAAGGAGCCGTCGGTTCCTGTCAGGATCGTGATTATTAATATTTCCAAATTCATAAGGGGAAATATGCAAACCGTGTAGCCAAAGATCTCCATCTACAATTCGACCGTATGCATCGGTAAAAGAGAACTTTCCTGCCCGAAGGCTTTTAACCTCTGTCCCTCTCAAAGCAATTCCACACTCAAGTTTTTCCTCAATTGCGTAGAGAAACCACGCTTTACGATTTGTGGCGAGTGTTTTTATTCCTTCCTTATCTTTAGTGCCTTTATCTGCCATCTGCTTGAATCCTGCTCTTTGCAATCACCGGTCTAAAACCAAGAAAGGGAGATGACCAGGAAGGAGGCTGTTTCCCAGTTGACCACCAGGATATAAGTTCACGCCTATTTGCCCAGCTTCCCCCCTTAACAATCCGTTCTGCACCTTCAGCCCCTTCGGGTATTACTATCTCAATCCCCTCATATCGGTATAAACGGGAAAGGGGGAAGAACCAGTCACCAGTCCATTCCCAAAGATTCCCTTCCAGATCATAAACCCCTATCTTACCCTTTCTGTCAAAACGTACTGGAAGCGCCCTTCCTGTTTTCTCATTAAAAACTGTTGCACTCTCCCCATTTCGTAATCGGGCCAATTCCCACTCCGCCTCACTGGGAAGTCTCACTCTCCACTCTTCTCCCTCCCCCAATGTAGCAGGAGATGGCAAAAGATTAGCTGCAGAGAGCTTAGCATCTAACCATACGCAAAAGGCTTCGGCAGCATAGTAGCTTATTCCACTGATGGGTGTGGTATCGGCGGCTGTTCCAGATCCAGATTCAGATCCAGATCCTCCATCATTACCTGCGGCCCACTCTCCTGCTGCCCAGTGTGAGAGGTACTCTTTATCCGCCAGCCCCTTCGAAATAAGCGTTTCTTTATTCTCCTCTCTCCATTCAGGACTCTCTTCCAGGAAATCCCGATAGAGGCCAACTGTTATCTCCCTATCTGCGATGTAACAGGATTCGATCTGCTCACCCTGGAGAGCATCACCTATGCTAATCTCCCCGCCTTGAAGCGGTATGAATTGTATATCCCCAAAGGAGAAGGGGCCGGAAAGCTGATCAGGCTGAAACCGGGAGGGTGATTGGAGAGCCGTTGCTTTTTCCCAGGGCATATGTTGCTCTCCCTCCCTAACTTCACTCCCTTTATCATCAATCCCTGCAGCAAGACGAATATGATCCCGGGAAAGACCACTTGCATCCGCAAGATTGGCAATAAGCTCTGAGACGTCTTGATCGGGAGATTCCTCGTCCGATTTTTCAGAAAATCCATCTCCCCGGATAATGGTATAGCCGTTATACAAATCTTGAAAGATGGTGGGATTACCTAACAACGGTGTCAGCATGAATAGTTTATCATACATAGCCGTTTCCGCCATCGTTCCAATCTCTACCATCTCCTGTGCCAGATTTGAGATTAAGGGAGGGGCCTGGTAGTTTTCCAGATAGGTATCGACTAAAGAATAAGCGGATACCTCTTTAAACAGTTCAGCAAATCGCTTTTCTACATCGAAATCACTATAATCTACAACGATCTCACGCTGTTTTGGAAAAAAGCGGGATGCAAAAAGCCTGTTTCCCAGCTGGATCTCCCTATCTTCAAAGTGATATCCCGATTTCTCCAGACGAATTTGCGCTTCGCCCTTCGATACATGGGCTTCGAGGGGACTTGTTCCATAATAGTGGTCATTGATAAAAACAGCCGCCCCGGAAGGAATGGATCGTATCGTCACTCTTTCTCCCGGATTTCTTAACCCTGGTAGAAAGAAGATGAAGAGAAAAAGTAGAAGCAGGAGAATCCCATAGAGCACTGAAAGATAGATCCCTGGACGGAGACCAAAGGGGCTGGGCAGGGTAACGGTGACCGGCATATCCTCCGGTGTATTCTCTTTTGTATTGTCCATTTTGTCCTTATTGTCCTTTGACGATCTGCTGTTCATGGCAATTAGAGTATCTTTCGCTTCGGAGCTTGTCAACGACACCTCATCATGATATTTTTCTGGGTAATGGAAAAGCTATTTGATAGAGTTGAACAGATAACCCGATCCGTTCTTATCCGTCGTAAGAAAAGAAAGATGAAGATCCGGGAAAAGCAGGCAAAAAAGCATCCGGTCATTGACTGGATTGAAGCCTTTCTCTGGGCGGCAGTTGTAGTACTCTTGATCAACCAGTACCTGCTGCAAGCTTATCAGATCCCATCCGGATCGATGATTGATACCCTGTTGATTAAAGACAGGATCTTCGTCAACAAGATTATCTATGGTCCTGAACTCATCCCCGGGGCAATTAAACTTCCAAGTCCCATTGAACCGAAAAGAAACGAGGTTATTATCTTTGAAAACCCCTCTTATCTCTCCAAAGGACCGATCTTTGACATTCTGCAACGAATTATCTATATGATAACCTTTTCCCTGGTTGATATTGACAGCGATCCGGCCGGAAATCCCCGGCCCCATTTCCTTATTAAGCGTGCTGTCGGTATGGAAGGGGATCGATTGAGGGTTGAAAGGGGAGAGCTTCTCCTGCGCCCCCCTGGAATGGACCACTACATCCCGGAAACAACCTTTCGAACCCTGGCAGGATTTTCCGATCCAAGCAGAAGAATGATCGACCCATCAGATTATGAGAGCATAGAAGCGAGTGGAATGGCTGATGGATACAGCACCATGGGGCTTGCTGTTCCTCCGGCCCTCACTGAACGCATTACCCCTAGTGATTCTCCCTCAGATATGTATCAATGGATGAAGTTGCGCCAAAAGGTGCTCTATCAGGCGTATCCGGTCATTGAGCGTTATGGAGAGACCTGGCGGAAGCTGGAAACAGGCTGGTATATTCCCGAAGGATGGATCTTTCCTTTAGGTGATAACCGGGATAACTCCCGGGATGCCCGCTATTTTGGTCCAGTGCAGCTCAAGAAGGTTCTTGGCAGGGCTATGTTCAAGTACTGGCCCGCCAATCGAATTGGGCCGATAAGGTAAAAGGGCAATAGTGATGTCTCGACGTTCAGAAGCCCTTCGTTATTACCGAAAAAGCTACCGGCCGGAGAGTAAAATCCGTCGCTTCCTTAAAAAGATTTTGAAAATAATTATTATCATCTTTATTCTTCGGTTAACTGTTGAAGCGTTTTTCCTCTCCAGTTACAGGGTTGAAACCGAAACGGCAGGAGATTTACTGCAAAAAGATGATCGAATCCTCTGCACCCCACTCTTGTATGGTCCCCGTATTCCCTTTTCCAACTCAAAACGCTTTCCAGAGATTATGGCTCCTGACCGGGGCGATCTGGTTATCTATCAACCGCAAAAAGGAAAAGTGCTCTCCTGGTGGCAAAAAGTTCTTAAAGCTCCTCTCACTTTTATCACCGGAGAGCAGATAGAGAAGCTGCCCTTTACCTCTTCTCCGGTGGATGCCGATAGTGCGCTGGGGAGAATTATTGCCGTTCCTGGTGACAGCATACGGATGAGGGAGGGGGTTTTTGAAATAATGGAGGCTGGGCAGGAGACGGGGCAAGAGCAGTGGAGCAGCGAAAAGAGGGTAATCTCCGAGAGCTTGACAGCTTATGAACCCCCGGAAGATTGGGATCATCCCTTGCCCTTTTCCAAAAATAGCCAGGCTATTCTGCTGGAGGAAGAGGAATATTTCATTGTTAATGATTCACGAATCCATCTTACCGATAGCAGATTATGGGGCCCCGTGGAGAGAGAAGATATTATCGGAAAGGTAATAGTGCGCTACTGGCCCACATTTACAAGCTTTTAAGCTCATTGTTTAGATGCGATTGATTAGATGAATAGCTGCGGCGGTGAAAGGTCAGCAAATAGGTCAGCAAGTCTATACCTTCATATCCCTTTTTGCAGAAAGAAATGCTCCTATTGCGACTTCTTCAGCATCCCCATGGGGGGTACAAGGGGGCAAGACCTTTTTACGGTGGATGATGAGATTGAGCTGATCCAAAGACAAGCGGCTCTTCAAAGCTCCCTCTTTCCCCTTGAGGCGATCCCTAACAGGTACATTGGAGGAGGAACCCCTTCTTCAATCGATATGTATCAACTCGAGCGCTACTGCAAGCTCCTTGAAGAACTTTTTCCCTATGAACAGTTTGGATTTCCCACCGAATATACCATAGAGGCAAATCCAAGGGATATTAGCCCACAATTTCTCTCTTTGGTGAAATCGAAAGGGATCAATAGACTCAGCCTGGGAATACAATCACTGTCAGATCGGGATCTCCAATGGTTAGGAAGAGAGAGCTCCTCAGAAATCATCTTTCGAGCTCTTGATCTGATAGAGAAGCAGTGGGAAGGCCGTCTCTCCTTCGATATAATCGCCGGAATCCCCGGTCAGGAAGATGGATCGGTACAAGGTCTCATTGATCTTGCATCGAAGATGGGAGTAGGGCACCTCTCGATCTACCAATTAACAGTGGAGGCGGGTACCCCATTATCAGAAGCTATTAAAAATGGTCTTAGAGTTGCCCCGGGAGATAAAGAATACCAGGAAGGTTTTAAAAAGGCAGCAAAAAGTGCCGCAGATGGGGGGTACCACCGTTATGAAGTATCCAGTTTCAGCCGCCCCGGGGAAGAGAGCCTCCACAATCTTACCTATTGGCGAGGGGGATCCTCCATCGGCCTGGGAAGAGGGGCAGTGGGAACCCTTTACGCCCCTGACGCTCCGATGGAGAGGGCTATCAGATTTTCCGGCTCCCCTGAAGGCACCATTGAGCAGGAGGAGCTTGATTCGGGCCAGCTCTTAACCGAATATTTGATGACCCGCTTTCGTTTAACCGGAAATCAGGCCGGAGTCAAACTGCCCGGTCCTGAAATGGAGAAAAAACTGGCTCCTGTATTGAGGAGATACATCGATCAGGGCCTTCTCATCTGTTCAACTTCCCTTAGAGGAGTGAACCTTTACCAACTAAGCGATTGTGGATTGGATATTCTTGATACATTTCTTATCGATCTCTTAAGAGAGTTGGATCGCTATCACTTATCTTGACAGCCCATTTTGCCCCGTGATAGAAAAGAGGCTATACGAATGACAAGGAGAATCATGTATGTCCGGCCATAGTAAATGGGCAACCATCAAACATAAAAAGGGTGCCGCTGATGCAAAGCGGGGTAAGGTATTCACCAAAATTATTAAAGAGATCACCGTTTCAGCCAGGCTTGGAGGAGGTGACCCGGAGGCTAATCCCCGCTTAAGAACCGCCTTGCTCAAAGCGAAGACAGCCAATATGCCAAAGGATAACTGGGACCGGGCTATCAAAAAAGGAACCGGGGACCTCGATGGGGTAGATTACGTTGAGTTGACCTACGAAGCCTACGGCCCCGGGGGGGTAGCCATTCTGATTGATGCCCTGACGGATAATAAAAACCGTACGGCTGCGGATGTAAGAAGTATCCTCACCAAGGGGGGCGGAAATCTTGGTGAATCGGGCTGTGTTTCTTACCTCTTCCAAAGAAAGGGAATTATCAACTACGATGCATCAACATACTCGGAAGAGGAGATTTTTGAAGCAGCCCTTGAAGCTGGAGCTGAGGATGTCTCAAAATCGGATGATACCATTGAGGTCATCACTACACCGGAAGATTTTGAATCGGTCCTCTCTGCCCTTCAGGAGGCGGGATTTGAGGAAGAGATGGCGGAGGTATCAAAGGTTCCTGATGCTACCATCACCCTTGATGAAGATGGAACCCGAAAGGCGCTCCGGCTTATTGAGAAGATTGATGACCATGATGATGTACAGTCAGTAGCAACCAACCTTGATATCCCCGAAGGTTTTGACCCGGACGTGGAATGATCCGTATTCTCGGCCTTGATCCCGGCATTGCCGATACCGGCTGGGGCATTATCGAGGCAGAGGGGAATAGATATCGTCACATAGAGCACGGTTCGGTTAGAACCAGCGCCAAAGAAGATATTGGAAAGAGGCTTCTACTCATTTATGACCGAATAGTGGAAATAATTGCGGAGATGAAGCCCGATAGCTGTGGTATTGAAGAGCTCTACTTTGCAAAAAATATAACAAGTGCCCTGCCGGTGGCTCACGCCCGGGGAGTGCTTATCCTATCCCTTGAAAAGAGCGGCATAGAAACGGTAAGCTATTCACCTCCGGTAATTAAGCAGGCTATTACGGGAACGGGCAGGGCGGAGAAGCGGCAGGTGCAGGAGATGGTTCGGATCATGCTTGGTCTCTCAAAGATACCGGAACCAGACCACGCCGCAGATGCCCTCGCTGCTGCCATAACCCACGCTTCTTACCAAAATGCAAGAGAACGGGGTATTCGATGATCGAAAGTTTAACCGGCAAGGTAAACAAGAGAGAGGGAAACACGCTTTACCTTTCCACAGGCCCCATAGAGTGGTCTATTGAAGCTACAGCGGGAGCAGCCATTCGCTTCGCCTCCATCCGGGATAAAGATAGTACCATCCTGATTCACCTGGTTCATCGAGAAGATGCAATGGTTCTCTACGGCTTTGAGCACTCTCAGGAACGTTCACTCTTCCGGGAGTTGATCAAGGTTTCCGGGATTGGTCCGAAACAGGCGATCAGGATACTCTCCGGTATGGAGAGCAAGCGATTTATCCAAGCCCTTGAGAATGAAGATCTTGACACCTTAAGTTCCATTCCCGGGGTGGGGAAAAAGAGTGCCGGTAAAATCATTTTGGCTCTTCGGGGTAAGCTTGCTCCAGAAGAGTCTTCCGGAGAGTCACAGGTCTTATCAGATGATGATATCAGAGACCGGGAGATTATCTCCGCCCTGGTCGATATGGGCTTTGATCGAAAGAAGGTAGAGAAAGCATTGCAAACGGTACGTACTCAGCTGGAAGAGGATACGGTATGGGGAGATAACGATGGAGATAAGGAGAAGCTTGAACGAGAGCTGTTCAGAAGATGTATTATCATGCTGAGCAGCTGATATCATGATGTTAAGATATTATGAATAATGCAGAGCCGACCAATACAGAGAATACCTTGACAGGTGCGGAATATCGGGAAGAGGATGGAGCTGAAAACCGGCTCCGCCCCCAGCGATTAGAGGATTTCCAGGGACAGCGGCCGCTTAAAAAAAATCTTTCAGTATTTCTTGAAGCTGCAAGACAAAGAAAGGAGAGTCTGGACCACCTCTTTTTAGCCGGCCCTCCCGGGCTGGGAAAAACAACCCTGGCTGGAATTATGGCCAACGAGATGGGGGCCGAATTAAAGGTCACCAGCGCTCCGGCACTTGAGAAACCGAAGGATCTGGCGGGAATCCTTACCACCCTTGGAGAAGGGAACATCTTCTTTATAGATGAAATTCATCGCCTCAAGCCTGCTCTGGAAGAAATGCTCTATATCGCCATGGAGGATTTTGAGATCGACTGGATTGTTGGCCAGGGACCGGCAGCCAGAACCCTTCGTATTCCCCTGCCATTTTTCACTCTCATTGGAGCAACCACAAAAGCGGGTCAGGTGGCGAGCCCGCTCTTTTCCCGTTTCGGTATCTCCGTGCGGATGGAGTTCTATACCGAGGAGGACCTGCAATCAATCATCCGCCGCTCTGCGGGGATCCTCGCTGTTGATATAAGTGAAGAGGCAGTACAGGCCCTTTCCATCTGCTCCAGAGGTACTCCCAGGGTGGCTAACCGCCTGCTGAGAAGGATGCGGGATTTTGCCCAGATCCTTGGTTCGGGGGATGTGGACATCGCCATCATCAAAGAAGGTTTGGCCAGACTGGAAATTGACCGCTACGGTCTTGAGCGCCACGACAGGGAAATTCTCCGTACCATCATCGAGCAGTACGGTGGAGGACCGGTGGGGGCAGAGACCCTGGCAATCAGCGTGGGAGAAGCGGTAGAGAGTCTGGAAGATTTTTATGAGCCCTACCTGATTCAACGGGGCTTTTTGCAGCGCACCCCCCGGGGCAGAACGGCAACCCCTTTAGCCTACGAACATCTTGGCATCGATGGTAAGACGGGCACTACAGGAAAAAGGAACGGGACCATTGAAGACCAGCGATTTCTCTTTTGAGCTGCCAGAAGAGCTCATTGCTCAAAACCCAAGCAGGGAGCGACAAAAAAGCCGACTTCTCCTCTTGAAGAGGAATAAGAGCATAAGTCACCACCACACAGAGGATTTCCCGGAGCTCTTACCCGATAATGCCCTGTTGGTACTCAATAATGCAAAGGTTCGCAAAGCACGGATCTATGGCTCATCAAATAGCGGCGGCACTGTTGAACTACTCCTTCTGGAAGAACAGGATGATGATAAACGAGTATGGAAAGCGATGGTTTCAAAGGCGAAACGGCAGCAGCCGGGAAAAGTATTATCCTTCCCGAAATCGATCACCGCTGTTATCTGTGAATCAAAAGAGCTTTCTGAAACGCCCTTCAGGTTGATCCGCTTTTCCCAGGCTATTGATGATGAGTACCTTCACCAATATGGCCACATGCCCTTACCTCCCTACATCCGCCGGGAAGACAATGCCCTTGATGATGAACGCTACCAAACCCTCTATGCCGAAAAAAGCGGATCCCTGGCCGCTCCTACCGCAGGACTTCATTTCACCCCCGAGATGCTGGATCGTATTGAGAAACGCTCCATTCCAATCGCAAAGGTAACCCTCCATGTGGGGCTTGGAACCTTTCTTCCCGTAAGAAGCGACACCATAGAAGAGCACAAAATGCATCGGGAAAAGTACGAAATATCAGAAGCGTGTGCCAAGCAGATAAACAGGGCAAAAAAGGAGGGGCGAACCATTGTTGCGGTAGGAACCACT
>CAYMWV010000036.1:0-23631 GCA_964394395.1 uncultured Sediminispirochaeta sp. | reverse complement strand
TGGATTCCAGAGGGGTCCTCTCCCGATCTGCGGGGGGGAGAATATAGGGGGGGGTACCCTCCCCTTCCCCCCACCCCCGAAGAGAGAACCCCCGCCGTTATATCCGCCCCCACGTAGGCAGAAATTCCCGGAAGCAGATGAATCTCCGCCTCCGGATGGATCTTCAATCCGAGGCGCTGGGCAGAAAGGAAACAGGCATCGGTAAAAACAGGGGTAAAGGGAGCATGGGCAATCCCCGCAGGATCCACCCCGGCAAGGAGATGAAGCATCGTCGTATTCCCAGCTACAGCAATCCGGTGCAGCTCATTGAGCAGCACCCCGTTCCTTTCGGCAAGAGCAGTGATCATCTCCTGCAGCTGCTGCCGGATAGCTTCGGCAAGCCTCTCCACCCCCAGCTCCCTGACGGCACCGATTCTGGTAATCACATCCGCACCAAATGAACCCTGGGCGTTGGGCCGGGCGATCGAATCCACCACCCGGCCCCCACCGCTGCGGGAGAGATCTGTCAGATAGACCGCCACTGTGGTGGTTCCGATATCCACAGCACATCCAAAAAGCCGGGATGTGGTATCGCCCGACGCTATTCCTTTCAGCAAACTGCTCCCCCGGCGATCGGCGGCAAGCAAGATCGTCAAACCATCCCTGCTTTCGCTCCACATCTCTGGTAGATCGGTGAGCATGGTTGGATCAAACAAGATGGGCTCATCCGAGACATCTCTTGTCCCGGTCTGTG
This sequence comes from uncultured Sediminispirochaeta sp., assembly GCA_964394395.1. Classification (GTDB taxonomy): domain Bacteria; phylum Spirochaetota; class Spirochaetia; order DSM-16054; family Sediminispirochaetaceae; genus Sediminispirochaeta. Next base: position 22,898 of record CAYMWV010000036.1, on the reverse strand, counting down.
ATAAAACCCGGGAGATGAGAGATAAGGGGGCAGAATCGCCATCGGGGGCGCCATCGGGGAGACCAAAATCTTCAGGATCCGCTTCCTCTCCGGGAGGGAGGATCAGCTCCTTCCAGACCCAGGGCTCATCAAGTTCTCCTGTGGCACCGGTAATCCGGGAGGTGAGAAAAGGCTGATCAAGCACCCCTTTATCAACCATGCTGGCATCCGAATCGGGGATAAACAGCTCCAGCTCCTCTTCCGGAATCACCCTGCAGGCCAGGCGAACGCCATCGTTTATCTCCTTTTCCGAAAGGAGGGAGCGTTCATGAGTATCCGGAACCCCGGAACTCCCCCGAACAACCTGAACCTTACACTTTCCGCAGATCCCCTTCCCGCCGCAGGGAGAGCTCAGCTCTACGCCCCTATTCAGGAGAAGTGATAGTAGATGCTCTCGCCCCTTTGGGCGGATCTTGACCTTCTTCACGATTCCTTTTTTTATTCCTCCTGCTTCCGGTAGTACTCCCGGGCATCCTGGAGGATCTTCTCCAGCTCCTCCTCCTGGCTTTCGCTGATGTAGACCTGTGGTTCCTCATCCAGGATCGACTGCATCTTTTCCCGGGCATAGTCCAGAGCCTGCTTCTTCCCCTGCTGGATCCAGTCGGGATAGGAGAGGGTATCTGCGGAGGAGGGGATACACTGCTCCTTTCTGAACCATTTCATGGTATGGGGGCGACTGAGGAAATGGCCCGGAATGGGCCCAACCTCATGGATCAGGTCAACAGCCAGGGTCTCCTCATTGATCACTTCCCCCTCCAGAAAACGGCGAATCATCTTTGCAATATCATCATCCAGGATAGCCTGAATGGGGTGGGCGCTCACCTCGCTGGATACACCGAAATGGAAGAGCATCAAGCTTACTCCTGCCAGGGCGGAGACGAGTCCTGCTATCCCCTTCTCATAACCTGCCTGAAAGTCCATTGTTTTGGCGTTGACGTAACCGGGACTTCCATTACTGAATGGGATTCCGTAATGACGCCACATCTGGTTATAGATAACATTACTGAAGGAGGCACCAATCTGCCCAAAGGCGGGAGAGCCGCTACTCATATTCAGGGGAGCCGAAAAATGACCCAGGAGCATTCGATGCCCCGGACTGATCAGCTGGAGCAGCACAACCATTGCCATCTGTTCAGCGTTGCTGAGCACTACCGAGCCCACCGGGGTGGCAGGTCCGGTGCCTCCCATCATCGCCCCGTCCACGGTAGAAAGGGGAAAACCCGCTTCGGCAATCCGAAAGGCCGATTCAATGGCATTCCTGCTCCAGGTGAGAGGCGGGGATGAGCCGATGGTTGCGGAAAACTCCGTACCAAGCAGTTTGGCCATCTGGAAGGTAAAAAGCTCGGAGTCGTTGGAACAGGCAGCCGCCTGATGCTTCCCGCAGTACTTCAGGTGGATCGCCACCCCCGCAGGAATTTCCATCTTCGATTCCACCCCCTGGTATCCAAAATAGGGGTAGCAGCCAAGCATATCGATGGTATCAAGGCGGTCAAGGACCCGGATTGCATCGATATACTCCTGCCTGGAAGGCTCCACCTGCTCCATACTCTTCAAATCCACCGACTGCATTCCGGAGGTGTGGGTAAAGTAGAGCCGGTCAGGACTAAACTCCATGGAGTGGTCCGCCTGGAGAGCCTTTGCCTGAAAGTTTCCTGGAACCTGTTTCAGGGAAGCTTCTACCAGCTCCGGGGGGAACTGTACCAGCATCGAATCCTCATCCACCTTACAGCCCGCCTCTTTTAAGCGTTTGAGAGCCCGGGGGTGTTCCATCTTCACGCCCGTCTTTTCCATCACCGTCAGGGTCGCCTGGTGGACCTGGGCCACCTGATCCTGGGTCAACAATTCCAGGGGTTTAATAGTTGATTTAGTACCTTCCCTCGCCATCAATCCTGCTCCTTATTCAATGCCCATCAGATTTTTACAGAGCCCCACTGCCCCAGAGGCGGTAGCATCATAACCATCAGCACCAATATCATCGGCAAATTTCCGGGTGATACCACCGCCACCGACAATCACCTTCACCTTATCACGAATCCCCGCTTCCTTAAGAGCATTAATCGTTTTTCGCTGCTCCGGGGCGGTTGTGGTTAGCAGAGCCGAGAGAGCGAGGATATCTGCATTCTCCTCACCAACCTTCTGCAGAAAAGCATCGGCCTTCACATTGACCCCGCAGTCAACCACATCGAAGCCGGAAGCTTTGAACAGGGTGGCCACCATGTTCTTCCCGATATCATGAATATCACCAAAAACCGTTCCTACTACCACCTTCGCAAGGCTCTTCTTCGTCTTCCCCTGCTCCTTGATCTCCTCCTCCAGGGGAGTTGTAGCCTTGGACATCGCCTCGGCGGCAGCAATAAGCTCCGGTAAAAAGAGTTCACCGGTACCGAATTTTGTTCCCACTACCCGAATAGCTTCGGTAAGGGCGTCCAGGGTTTCCAGGGGATCGACCCCCGCTTCCAGAGACTCTTTAGCAAGTCGATTCGCCTCTGCAGAATCGTAATCCCAGATCGCCTGCTTCAATGCTGCTATGGTATCTTTTTTCATCCTTTCCCTCCTTTCTATCACTAGGGTCTGTTACCAGGGCCGCCATATTACTGCTGCCGCGGTGAAAACCTCTATCCTGCGGTAAATCCTCCATCTGCATATATCCCGGTCCCCGTCATAAACGATGATTCATCACTTGCCAAAAAGAGCAGAATCGATGCCACCTCTTCCGCTGTTCCCAGCCGCCCCATGGGATTGCTTTGGGTGTGAACCTTGTTACGGGCATCACTAATCCCCGCAGCCTCCATGTTTTTGATCACCGAGTCCATCATCGGAGTATCGATGTGGCCGGGAAGCACCTCATTGACCCTGATTCCCCAGGGGATATATTCCAGGGCTGCGGTTTTGGTGAGCATACTCTGGGCCGCCTTGCTGACACAGTAGGGAGATGCACCGGGAATGGCTCTCACTGCGGCGGTAGAGGATACATTCACGATCACCCCCGAGCCTTGCCGTTTCATCGGTTCCACCGCATATTTGATGCAGAGCCAGGGGCCGATCAGATTGACCCCCAGAGTACTGTTCCACTCCTCCAGGGTAAGCTCATCCATCAGATCCTTCCCGGCTGGACCGATTTTTCCTGCACAGTTCAGCAAAATATCGATTCTTCCGTAGCGCTTCAGTACCGAATCAACAGTACCCTTTACCGCTCCCTCGTCACGGATATCACAGGGAAAGGACGATGCCTTTCCTCCCGTCGATTCTATCTCCAGAGTAAGTTCCTGCAGCTTCTTATCATTAAGATCGATAAGAGCTATCTCTCCTCCTTCGGCGGCAAAGAGCAACGCTGCCGCCCTTCCCTGTCCCGAGGCGGCTCCTGTTATCATGGCTACTTTATTCTTCACTCTCATAATCCCTCCTGGATGATCATTTCTGTGTAAAGGATGCGTGAATACGATATGCTGCCTCAAGATCCCGGACACCATCCTCCAATCCGATCAAAGGCTCCCCTCCTCCGGTCAAAACATGGTGAAAATCGAGAAATTCATGGTAAAAACTGTTTTCCTCACTGCTACCATCCCACCGTTCCACCTTATCGCCCCGGCATGACTCGACAAGAGCCCCGTCGACCCTGATCCTTCCATTCCGGGACCAGAGGGAGATACCGAAGTGTTCATCCTCATCAGCAGCGAAGGTCCACTGCACCGAGCAGAGAGCACCAGAGCTGCATCGGGCCTGCCAGAGGGCGGTGTCTTCCCCGCTTACATGATCCACCACGGATTTCCCAAATCCAGAAACGTGCTCAAGCTCCCCCAGGAGGAACCGCACCCCGTCAATCATATGGATTCCATGATCGGTAAACGCTCCCCCGGGGAGACCCGAACTACCCCGCCAGGGCCGGGCCGCAATCGGATCATCCACAGGTACCTTCTGGATCCATCGCCAGGTCATCAGAAAAGGAGGATCCACAGTTCCCGAATCGATGAGCTCCCTGATCCGGATGATCCGCCGATCGTAACGGAGGTTCTCCGCCAGAAGAAGGGATTTGCCATAGGTATCGGAAAAACTAACCATTCTTTCTGCATCTTCCAGGGTACTTGCCAGGGGCTTCTCACAAATCACATCCTTTCCCGCCTTCATGGCATCTTCGGCAATCCGGCGATTCTGATCAGGGGGGACTGCAATAATGACCAGATCAAGATCCTTCAACTTCAGTAACTCTTTGTAATCCCCAAAAACCAGCTCCCGGGAGAGACCGATCTCCGAGGCCAGTTTAATCGCCTTATCAGGGCTCCGATTTGCCAGAGCACTTATTGCATATCGGTCCTGAAGTTGGGTGAGGGCTGGCAGATGAAGCAGGCGGCAAGCCGCCCCGGTTCCAATGATTCCTGTTCTCAGACGCTTCATACTCCTCCTGAAATACAATCGTTTGCAGTTTATGCGTATGCCAAGGATAACACCTTTTTCCCAGCCCTGTCAAATCAAATAAGCTGAACCGATGAGCTTTACCGATATTCAGAAAACATGGAGATGCTTCAGGAGCTGATTTGATGAGCAGATGAGCATTGATGCGCCGAACCGCTCCCTGACCAGAGGCGAACAGGTTCCACAAAGAGGAAGCCGAACATTTTCATTTGACATACATCGCAGTGAATAGTACAATAAAGTACAAACGCTTGCATTTATGAATGCCAAACAGGAGAGAAGAATGGAAAAAATTAAAGCACTTGTCTATGGAGCAGGAACGGTTGGTAAGGATATCGCCCGCTTCATGCTGGACAAGGGAGTTATCATTACCGATGCGATTGATGTGAAACATGTGGGAGAAGATCTGGGAAAGGTGCTTGGTCTTGAGAGGCACCTCAATGTCCCGATCCGGGATGATGCCGATGCAGTCCTCGCCGAAACCGGAGCCGATATTGCTCTTATGGCGGTGGCGACCTCCATGGAGACCCTCTATCCCCACATCAAACGCTGTCTGGAAGCGGGGCTTAATGTGATTACCACCAGTGAAGAGGCCTCCTTCCCCTGGACCACCTCGCCGGGAGTTACTGCGAAACTGGACCGCATAGCAAAGGAGAATGGAGTCACCGTTACCGGTTCGGGGATGCAGGACATCTTCTGGGCCACTATTGTTACCCATCTGACCGGAGCGTCCCAGCGAATCGACTCGGTTGAAGGGCAGGTCAGTGTCAATGTTGATGCCCTGGGGCAGATGGTGGCAGATTTCTATGCGGTGGGCCGAAATCTGAAAGAAATTCAGAAAATGATTGATGATGGCGAAAAGTTTCCCCTGGGAGACGAAGTAGACTTCCTCCGGATGGATCTGGAGAACCAGATTGCCGAGTTGGGGCTGACCACCAAATCGTTCAAGAAGATTGTCACCCCCCTTACCCTGGATCATGAAATCAAATGCCATTCTTACAACAAGATGATCCCGGCAGGAGATGTAATAGGTCTGGACATCACCATGGAAATAGAGACGGTGGAAGGAATCATTTTCAGAGGAACCATGACCGGAAGAGCCTATGACGAGGGAGAGGTCGATTTCAATGAGTGGTACATCCACGGAGAACCGGAAATCCATATGCGCAATGACAATCCCCCTACCCTGCTTGGTACCAGCAGCCAGATTGTCAACCGGATCCCCGACGTCATCAACGCCCCTCCAGGCTTTGTCACAATTGATCAATTACCCAAACTGATCTGCAAGATTCGATCGATGGAGCACTATATTCAATAGAACAAGATAGATAAACAATTTCCCGGGAACTGCAGGATCTGCAGTTCCCCATCTGTTTTATGTTTCTTGAACTGAAGGCTGAAGATCTGTATACTGTCGTACTGTTTCAAGAAATTGCTGAAGGAAAAAGATGAATAGGTTTAATGTAGGGAATCCGGTAACGTTGAAAGATATAGCAAGAATGGTGGGGGTTGATGCTTCCACCGTTTCTCGCACTATTAATCACCCGGAGAAAGTGAAAGAAAAAACTCGAACTCATATTCTGGAAACCATCGAAACATACAATTACCATCCCAATCTTGTGGCCCGGGGCTTACAGACATCGAAAAGCAACCTCCTGGCCATGGTGGTACCCAATTTTTCCAACCTCGCATTTGCGAAGATCACAAAAGGGTTTCACGATTCCATTCAGGGAAGCGATTACGAACTGATCATCTGCAGCACTCAGGAGAGTGTGGAAGAGGAAATCGAAATCAGTCGGGCACTGGTTCGGCAACGGGTAAGCGGGATTGTCTTTGTCGGATCAGTGGGGACCTACCAGCAGGATATTCCGTTTCATATCTTCAGGAATAACACCGAAGTGCTGATGCTGGACCGGGAGATAAATGATGACCATATCAATGTCTTTCTCCTCGATGCCTACCACGGCATCAAAATGGCCCTCAACCATCTGCTCAATCTTGGTCATACCCAGATCGGTATTATTACCGGCTATGAACGGTCCATACAGGCAAAATTCCGGGTTACCCTGATAAGAACTATCCTTCAAGAGCTCGGGATTGTTATCCCGGAGAATTATATCCGGGAAGGGGACTGGACAGCGGCAGGAGGCTGGCACGCCATGGAGGATCTACTCTCCCTGGATACCAGACCGACTGCCGTCTTTGCACTTACCGATACCATGGCCATGGGAGCGATCGGTGCTGCAGCTACCCTTGGGTTTTCAATTCCTGATGACCTATCGGTGGTGGGCTTTAACAACGAGCCGGGGAGCGAATCCTTCAACCCTCCCCTCACCACCATTGGCCCCCACGCTTATAACATCGGAGTCCAGGCGGCCAAGCTTATCCTGGAACGGCTGGAAAAGGGGAGTAAAAGAAGGGTGGTTAAAACCTTTCCGGTGGATCTGCTGATCCGCAAATCCACCGCTCCGCCGCCGGGCAGATAACACCGGTCTCGAGACCGGCGATCCCTCCGAAGGGGCCGGGCGGCACAGGGGCGGCGAATAGTATGCTCTACCAATGGCTTAAAACTGCCCTAAAACTTCACCGCCCCGGCGGTAAGTCCCCGGATAACCTTCTTCTGAAAGATAACAACCAGCAGAATTATGGGAATCAGGGAAAGCACTATTCCTGCAGAAATCCAGGTCCATTGCATCCGATGCTCGAAAGAGAAATTAAGGATGGCTACCGGTACTGTCTGGACCCCCTTTACACCCATGGTGATGGCCGATGCCAGCATAAACTCTCCCCAGGATCCCAGGAAGGCAAAAATACCCGCTGAGAAGAGCCCCGGAGCTCCCAGGGGAAGGACAATCTTCCAAAAGACCTGAAAGGATGTGCACCCGTCAATACGGGCAGTATCATCCAGCTCGAAGGGGATCTCGGAAAAATAGGTGGCCAAGAGCCAGGTGGCAATCGGGGTGGTATAAAAGATGTGGGGCAAAATAAGACCAGGCAAGGTCGACAGCAATCCCAGGGATCGGATGATTACAAAGGTTGGAGCGATGGTCACTACCGGCGGTATCATTGCACCTATCTGCAACAAAAAGAGGGATTGGATCTTGTACTTAATCCTGAGCCGGGCTATGGCGTAAGCGGATAGGGCGGCAATGAAGAGCCCGAGGATGGTAATCGAAGCGGATACAATAAAGCTGTTGATTATTGGCTCGAAAAACTTCAAGTCCATGATCACCGTTTTATAAGCCTGCAGTGATGGATTGGAAGGCCACAATTCTATGGGAGTCTGGAACTCCGCCCCCAGAGGCTTGAAGGAGGTCAGGAGCACCCAGAAGAGGGGTCCAATGCAGAAAAAGATGATCAGGATTCCCACCAGGGTAGATAGAACTCGGTCCATACGACGCTTCAGTTTAATGTATTTCAAGGTGTTCATCAGCGGAACCTCAGATTTCGATAGATCTGCTTCACATAGAAGAAGCTCAAGGCAAAAATGATGATAAAGACTACCATTGCATAGGCCGAACCCATACCGAATTTCGAATAGGAGAAGTAGAACTTGTAGGAAAAGGTACTCAAGGTCTCTGTGGCTGTGCCTGGACCTCCTCCGGTCATTCCGTAGACGATATCGAAGACCCGCAGAGCCTCCATGGTCCTAAACATGAGAGCCACAAAGATGGTAGGAGCAATCATCGGCAGAGTAATGTAGATAAATCTTCGAAATGCTCCAGCTCCGTCAACGGTTGCCGCATCATACATTTCCTGTGGGATGGTTGCCAAAGCTCCGATAAGGAAAATGGCTACCAGGGGCGACCATTTCCAGGCATCCGCAAGAATCACACTGTGCACCGCCATTATAGGATTGGAAAGGAAGACTGGCACCCGTTCAACAATGCCCCACTGCCTAAGTAAAGCAATGGGCCCCACATCGGAATTGAGAGTCCACCTCCATATGGAAGCGGTGATGATCATGGGAATCGCCCAGGGGATTACAATAATCGCCCGGACAAATCCCCGTAAGCGTCCCTGAATCCAGTAGCTGGAGAGAGCCATTCCCAGTCCGATAAGAAAACAGAGAAGCACGGTGCCAACGGTAAAGTATGCGGTAAAACCGAAGGCTTGGCGAAAATTTTTCGATTGAAAAGCCTCTCCATAGTTTGCCAACCACACAAAGGGGCTTTCCACCCAGTTTGAGGTGTACTTCATCGAATGAAGACTGTACACAAGAGTCTGGGTTATTGGGTAATAGTAGAGGGCCAGTACCCCAAGAAAGGCAGGGAGCAGGAAGAAGAGACCCAGTTCCGATTCCGACAAGGTTCTGTCAAAACCTCTGTTTACCACCAGCCCCAGAATGATGCTCCCAATTACTGCAACAAGAGAGGGATAGATCGCCAGACTCGGCCTAAGAAGAAAGGTAAACAGAGCGCCGAGGTAAAGCAGGCCGAGCAGGATAGATAGTATCCTCACCACCTTACTCCTGCCCCGGGAAATGAATGCTGCCCGCTTTAGAAGAGTTATACTAACCGAGAGTATAATAAAAAGCCCAAGGAAAGCTATCAGAATGCCTCCAAGGGCAAGAAACACATTATCTCCGAACATTGAATGAAGCTCCTCCTGTTGTCTCCAGGGCTATCTCTCAGATCACCCCTTCAGCTCACCCCCGGGGCAAGCCGAAAATAAAAAGGATTAAGGACAAAGAAAGGGTGCAGCCCCCCTCTTGGAGAAGCTGCACCGGTTCATAATTCTACTTTACGATTTTGTTGATATCCTTCGCCGCTGCGTCCAGGGCGCTCTTGGGATCGGTCTGACCGGTTAATACCGAGTGGATGTAGCTCGTCAGCACATCGGATACCTCTACATAGTCCGATGATGGAAGAGGCGGAGTAGCTGAGTCCGCAACTTTCTCGATAATCTCCATGTTGGGGTTGTTCGCCAGTACGTCGGCATCGGTGTATACATCCATGTGAGCCTGCAGGGGACCCTGGGAGAGGTTAAAGAGTTTCTGAACCTCAAAGCTGAACATGATCTCCAACACCTTCAAGGCTGCATCGGGAACATCGGTGAACTTGTTGATGGAGAAGGCCCATCCTTCATAGAATCCGGCACTCTTACCTGCAGGTTTAGCGGGATTTTTTACCCAGCCCCACTTGTCCACAACTTTTGACTGTTCCGGGTTATCGAGCCAGAACATCAGATCCTGCCTGCCGCTGTGGAAAATTGATTGACCATTTACAAACCGGGTCTGTGAATCTTCTTCTTTCCAGGTTGTAATCTCTTCGGGAGAAATGCCCTCATCGATGAGACTCTTCATGAAGGTAAGCGCTGCTACAGCTTCTTTGGAATTGACAGCGGAGGTTCCGTCGTCGTTGAAAAACTTGCCGCCAAATCCGGTAAGAAACTCGGTCCACCGGTTTACCAGAACCGTGTCGTTCATTGCAGGCCAGGTCCAACCGGTCATTTCCGGCATATCCGCCTGGATGGTCTTGCAAATCTTGACCAACTCATCATAGGTCTTCGGGGGCTTAAACCCATACTGGTCCAGGAGGTCCGCCCGGTAGTAGAGACCACCGATTCCACCCCACCAGGGGCCCAGACCGTAAAGCTTACCGTTGTAGGAGTGAGCATCAAGATAACTGGGATTAAGCTGTTTCAGGAGATCCGGATCAACCTTGTCGTCCAGGGGCATAAGCCATTCCGCTTCACCGAACTCTGCTGTCCAATATGCACCTACACCAAGAAGATCTACCTTGCTGTCCTGGGACATAAACCAGGTAACATAGGTATCGTGCCAGGCGCCCGCCTGAAGGGGGGTGGTCTGGAACTCAACGGTTATGTTGGGGTACTGCTTTGCAACCTCAGCTTTAATCACATCGATTGGAGGATCGGCAGGGCCGAAGCTTTTGGTAAAATACTCGTTGTACGCAATGACCACCGTCTGTTCCTGATCTTCCGCAGGGGCAGCCGCTTCCTCTTTAGCTCCGCCTGCTATCAGCAGGGCCGGCGCCAAGAGCAAGAACACCATAAGACAAAGAATCGCTTTTCTTCTCTTTTCCATCTATTCCTCTCCTTTTATTTTTTAGTCTTCAACGAAGACCTTTTTTCCCGCTTTCTTCTCCCGTCCTAGCCAGGGTACGGGAAAGAAAAAGCAAACGCTTGCATTTTCTTTCACTTTAGCATCATTTTTCCCAGCTGTCAAATCTATTTTTTAGAAACTCTTCAGTGATCCGGGGAGAGCCATATAGGGTCGGATATGTAAAAGAAAGAAAAATCACCCCGGTCAAAGCGGTCTTGAGAGCGTATTTACTCTATTGTAAAGGAGATATCGCTCCCTTTCCCATACCTTTGATCGTATATAGAGCAAAGAGCATTAAGGATACACGGAATAATCGGTTGACAGAGGGCACCCGGTGCTATAAAATTGCAAACGTTAGCATTTTTATCAAAGGAGCGTGGTGTCTATGTCGGAACTGATCAAAAAGATCCATGACGCAGTGTACGATGGCGATGAGGAGCTTACTGAAGAGCTGGCCCTCAAAGCTATCGAAGAAGGTCTTGATGGTAATAAAGTTATAAACGAAGGGGGCGTTACCGCCTTAACCGAGCTTGGTGTACAGTTTGACAACCTGGAAGTGTTTCTACCGGAGCTGATGATGGCGGGAGAAGCGATGAAGGCGCTGGTCAAAGTGATGGCATCAACCTTTGCAAAGGATGAGTCCGCCTATAAAGGGAAAGTTGTCATCGGTACGGCCAAGGGAGATCTTCACGATATCGGTATGAATCTGGTGGCGGTACAGCTTTCTGTTCACGGTTATGAGGTTATCAACCTGGGAGCCGACAACAGCGTAGGGGAGTACATCGACAAGGCAAAAGAGGAAGGTGCTACTATTATTGCTGTCTCCTCCCTCCTGACCACTTCCGCCTATTACCAGGGAGAACTGGTGGAAAGGCTCACTACCGAAGGAATGCGGGACAAGTATAATGTAATTGTGGGTGGTGGACCTATCACACCGGAATGGACCCAGAAAATCAAAGCGGATGGATACTCCAGGACTGCAAACCTGGCGGTTTCCCTCTGTGACCAACTAACCAAGATGGATGGGAATCCACCGGAACCGATTATTGTTGAATAAAGGAGAACTAATATGAGTCATTCTGTTACCAAACTACTGCAGATGATGGAGAGAGGAAGAAAGGGCGAGAGGATGCCCGAAAAGGATTGGGACTACAAGGTTATTCCCAAAACCTTGAAGGAGATTGCCAAGAAATATCAGCTTACAGGCACCTTTGACGCCGCAAACCCGGTCAACATGGATCTGGATCTTGCAGATACCTACTACAAAGCAGGCTTTGAGGCGGCTGTCCAGCTGGGCCTCTACAACACCGATACCGAGACGGTGGTCAAGGTGAGCGAAGAAGAGCTTGCAGCCGCAGTGGAAGCGGCCCCGTCCAGCCTCACCCTGGGGAAGGGACTGCAGGAACGTACCATCCGGGCCCGAAAGCCTGAAGATGGGGATCCTCCCGTTTTCGGCGGCCCCCTGTCCATCCAGATGAACGAAGAGTACTATGTACCGCTTATTTCTACGGCTTTGCGAAGTAATCTTTTGGATGTCCAGGAGGGACCCTCTCTGGATACTGTCTATGGGATCCCGCTTCTGGCGAACACCCCCTACGAAACTGCCGCTTCTTTTTATGAGATGAACCTGCGGAGGGAAGTTCAGTACAGGGCAGGCCGGCAGGGTATGCCCAACATGCTCGTTTCCAGCAGCAGTACCGAATACGGCAACCTGGCAACCTTCGGCCTCTTTGACCAGCCCCAGATTGCCCTGGTGTTGATTCCTTCATCCCTGAAGACCAACTACGCCTCGCTGCACAAATGTGTTCAGACCCTTTCTGTGGGGGGTTACATTGAATCCGGTAACCCCAATATGATCGGAGGCTTTACCGGTGGCGCGGAAACCTCCGCCATCGCCAGTATCGCCGGCGACCTCCTGCAGTTTCCGATTCATCAGGCCCACATGAGCGGTGACCCGGTCTACGACATCCGCTACTCGGGGAACTGTGACCGTCACGCCCTCTGGTCACAGACCGTTGCGACCGAAGCGGTGGCTCGGAACACCCACCTCATTATGCTCAAGACCATCAATCAGGTAGGAGGCCCCTGTACCGATATGTTCTATCAGGAAACAATCGTCGGTTTTGCGGCCAATTCCGCCTCAGGTCTGACCTATACGATCGCACCGCGGTCCGCCGGGGGTAAATGGAAAAACCACCTCACTCCTCTGGATATCTGGTTTGCTTCCGCCTGTCACAAGGGTGGCGCTTCCATAAGTCTGAAAACGGCCAACGACATTGCCAACGAATTGATACCCAAATATGAGAAGTTCCATACCGAGGAACCACCGAAGGGACGCCCCTTCCAGGAGCTTTACAACATGGAAACCCTGGAACCGATCCCCGAGCACCTGGAGCTCTATCTCAAGATGCGGCAGGTGTCAAAAGATCTGGGGATGCCCCTGCCTTCCGACGGAGTCTACTCCTGATCCAGGAGGAGAGCCGGACCCGATTAACTGTAAAGCAGCTCCCCGACGGGGAGCTGCTTTTTTGTCTTTCCCGGGAAAACCGGTTACCGGGGGAACAGAGCCGGATTCAGAAAAATCTCAGTCCAGTTTTTCCTTCTCAACAGCCTTGAGAATCCTCTCCAGTTCCTTATCCTGCTCCGGAGGCAAGGGGGGAACTTCCGTTGATTCAATTATCCTGTTTACCATTTCGACAGCCCGGTCGATCATGGTTTTCTCCCCCTCCCCGATCCATGCTGAGTAGCTGTTTCGGTCCGCTAATTCAGGCATATATTGTTCATCTCTCCAGTGATTCACTGTATGTTCCGTATCCAGATAGAGTCCCGATCCACTGCAAACCTCTTGTATCAGGTCAACCGCCAGGGTTGCCTCATTTACCGCTATCCCGTTTCGAATCCGCTTTACCATTCCATTAATTTCATTATCGATCACCAACTGAATCGGCGACCAGATCATCTCTGTTTCCAGGGATCCACCGTTGGAAATGAAATCTGCACCGCCGGCGGCACACATTACGATGTTCATACTCTTTTCAATTGCAGCTTGCTCATCAAGAACTTTAGCGTCAGTAATAGGAAACTGCGGATGGCTCGGAATCTGATAAAAACCACAAAGCTGGGCAAGTCCCGCCCCCAGCAAACCCACTTCAACAGCGCCGATGCAGGAGTCCCCGTTCCTCATGTCCATGATATGGGGATAACTCGATTGCTATATCAATATGCTCCATGGCATCCAGCAATCGAGCCAAAGGCGGAATATCGGCAAAAACCGCCTGTCTCCGCTCCATGGTCTTGTAATCCTGGATATAGAGTCCCGGATGTGATTGGAATCGGAGATCCCCATCCCCGATCGTCACCGTTTTGGAGGGATTTCTTGATTTTAGGGTAAACTCGGCGGGGTATACCTTGATTGCTTCTTCAATCAGAGCCCGGGGGAATTTCACTCTACCGTCAGAGATGTCAACTTCGGCTCCTCCCTTTTGGAGGATTGTTAATGTTTTTTCGCCTTCAAAAAAAACGCCCGTTTCGGACAATACTTTTAAAGTGCCCTCATGAATTTGCTCTATATCCAGATCACTCAAAACGTTCATCGTTATTCCTGCTTTCTTTTTTGCCATTCTGATCCCCTTCGACTCGAGATATATAAACGACCACCGCCAGAAGCGGTGGTTTGCTTTCACAATCAATGATCAGACCTGGAGTACCAAGGCGATATGTTCAATCCCCGCTCTTTCAATCTGGGAATAAGATAGGCTTCTCCTTCGTTGATCACCCTGGCAGGATCCAGGGCAACAGGCTTGCCATTCTCCACAACTATTTTCCCATCACACAGCACAGTATCAACATCTTTTTCCGCAAAAGCAGCGTATACCAGATTATTGATAATATGGTTTATGGGACGAATATGGATTCCGGATATATCCAGTAAAACGATATCGGCCAGTTTTCCAGTTTCCAGGGTTCCCAGGGTTTTTTCTAATCCAAGGGAACGGGCCCCCTCCTTCGTAATCATCTCCAGAGCCTGGTAGGCAGAAATAACTCCAGGCTCTTTATGATAAATGCGCTGTATAAAAACAGCGCACCGGGCAGCTTCCAGCATATCCATATTATCATTTACCGCTCCATCTGTTCCCAGGGAGACTGGAATATCATAATTCAGCATCTCAATTATCGGAGCGGTTCCCAATCCAAGCTTCATATGTGACTCGGGACAATAGGAGACGCTCATACCGGTATCACGGATTATCTTTATATCTTCATCATTTACATAAATACAATGCACTCCAAGGACTTCAGGCCCCAGAAGGCCAAGACTATTCAAATATCCGATTGTGCTTGTACCGAATTTCTCCTGCATAGCAGCTTTCTCTGGTTCAGATTCTGCCATATGCATTGTGATTCCAACATTCCTCTCCCCCGCCCGCATTTTGATTTCCTGAATCAGCTCTGCAGAACAGGAATTGGGGCAGGCCAGGCCATAACGAAACATCAGTCGCCCATCCGAATACCGGCACCGATCAATCAGCTTATCGGCAAGATCAACATTACGATCCAGGGGAAGCAGCATGCCGGGATTATTCCAGCGGTCAATATCAGTAAAAGTAGGTGCAGTTACACAACGAATCCCTCCCCTCTCTATTACATCAAGTACGGCGGGGTGAGGAGCCCATTCCATGTTGACCAGGGTGGTAATACCGCCTAAAAGAGATTCCGTCACTGCCAAACGATGGGCATGGTAGTGAATCAGATAATTATTCGCCAGATAGTCTTCATTTACCATTGTTATTCTGGGGGCTGATACGTTATCTATCCATTCCGGAAAAGAGAGATCCTCGTAATCTCCCTTCAAGAGGTTCTGAAGAATATGGTGATGGGTATTAAAGAAACCCGGGAGAACCGCTTTCCCTTCAGCACTGATAATCCTCTTTGCTGAATATCGTTTCAGGATCTCTTTACTGCTCCCGATCCCAACAATAGTGTTGCCCTTAACCGCAACTGCACCGTCATAGAGAATGTCATCTTCATCTTTCATGGTAATAATCAAACCATGGGAGATAATAATATCAATCTCTTCCATAAATCGATCATCTATCCGATTTACTGATTTCGGGTGCTGTTCCACTCCCGCTTCGCCCTCCCCATG
The DNA here is from genome assembly GCA_964394395.1 of uncultured Sediminispirochaeta sp. Taxonomy (GTDB): domain Bacteria; phylum Spirochaetota; class Spirochaetia; order DSM-16054; family Sediminispirochaetaceae; genus Sediminispirochaeta. The sequence goes on along the minus strand of CAYMWV010000036.1, from coordinate 7,236 downwards.
GCAGCAACATTCTCCGGAAGTACATAATTGGTCAGGGAGTTTCCGCTGGAGAGGAGATAGCCGCCTCCGGGGCTGCAGCGCTCAATCACCGCCAGGGTCTCTTTCCGCACATCCTCTTCTGAACCGTTTACCAGGGTGTTGATGTCCACGTTGCCCACAAGAGCAACCCGCTCTCCATAGCGATCCTTCACCTTCCCGATATCCATGGCGGCAGGCTCCAGTGGGTGGATTGCATTCATTCCCAGCTCCAGCAGGTCCGGGATCACCTCACCGATATCACCATCACTGTGGTAGACCCAGGGTTTTTGAATATGGGAAGCAATGGTTTTAAATCGGGGAAATACCAGCTCCCGGAGCATTTCCGGGCTGATAATGGTGCCGGTGTTGTAGGCTATATCCTCACCCACCCAGATAAAATCGATCTCCTCCAGGCTGGAGTAGAACTCATCCAGGGCGCTATAGTAGTCCACATAGCGATCCATCATCTCCAGCAGCAGCGACCGGTCCTCGTAGAGAGCAACACTGAAATTAGCCAGCCCCATATCCATGATGATCGGGTCGAGACAGAAGATATGGGCCACAAAGAGGGCCAGGCCGGTGTCACCGATGGCCTCCCGGGCCCGAAGCACTTTTTCCCGGAGAGAAGCGAAATCAATCTTCTCCGGATCAGGGACCTTAAGTTCATGAAGGTCCGCCCGGGAAGCGATCCGGGGGTTGAAGCCGAGGACTCCCCCTTTGCTGATTACATCGCAACCGAATCGCTCCCAGTGGGCAAAACCGACATTATCAATACCGACCGTCGAGGCGTAGCGGACCCGATCATCCCAGGTCGGAGTATCAACACCTACTGCTTTTGCTATCAGTTCATCCCTGGTCTCTATCTCAATCCAGGGAACAGGCCCGACATTCCCGGTCAGAGCATGAAGGACAAGTTCCCGTGGTTTCATACTAATCTCCCTTTCTGGTACCTTTAGATCCAGTAGTTATGAGGCCAGGCGTGCTTCTTGAGCCGTTTCATTACATCCGCAGGGAGGGGGCCCTTATCAATTGCCTTACAGTTGGCAACAGCGTGCTTGGGGTTACGCATCCCCACAATTGCGGTTGAGACCGCAGGATGGGAAAGTACATAGCGGATAGCTGCTTCTGCAAGGTTCTCCGCATGCCCCTCACTCATGAGCCAATCAAGCTCTTTGGCCTTCTGCTCTACGATCGCCTTCCGGTCATCCTTAAAATAGGTGTCCAGGAAACTCCCTTCGGGGAAGGTGGTCTCCGGGGTGATTTTTCCGGAGAGGGCTCCCTCGTCAAGGGGGCAGCGGGAAATTACGCCCACATTGTTTTCCTCAGCAACCTTGAACACCTCCGCTTCCGGAGCCTGCTCATAGATGTTGTGAACGATCTGAATGGTATCGAAGAGTCCGCTCTTCATCCCGGGGATGGCGTTGTCGGTTTCATCGAAGGGGAAGTTTACCGAGCAGCCAAAGGCCTTTATCTTCCCGTCTTTCTTTAGTTGCTCTACCGCCCGCCGAAGCTCATCACTTTCGCCCCAACTGTTAATCCAGACATGGAACTGCTGCAGATCGATACATTCGACCCCGAAATTCTTGAGGGAGCGTTCGGTACACTCCACAATCCAGTCGGCGGGGAAAGCCTCTTCCACCGGAGAGCCCACCTTGGGGGGATAGACGAAGTTCTTCGGCGGAATTTTCGATGTAATCACAAATTTATCCCGGTTATCCTTGATTGCCCGACCGATGAGCATCTCGCTGTGACCATTCCCGTACTGCAGGGCCGAGTCAAATAGGGTAACTCCCAGCTCTTTTGCCTGCTCCAGGGATTTCAGGGACTCTTCATCATCTGCCCCGCTCCACCAGTCGCCGCCGATTCCCCAGCCTCCGAATCCGAGCTCGGAAATTTTGATTCCGGTTTTCCCCATTGTTCTATATTTCATAGCGTATCCTCTCCTTTTTTTTAGTTCAATTAAATGAGATCTTTCAGGTGAAACTTATAGGGTCCGAACTCACCATTGAAGTTCATGGCACCCATTTTCATCACCCCGGGAACCTGACAGGCAGCTTTCAAGGCTCCAGAGAGCGCTTTCTGCATAAACTTGGTATCCACGCCAAAGACCAACAGGTTCAGAATCGCTCCCACCCCGTCAGGCACTTTCGAATTCTCAATCTTGTCCTTAAGAGCCGGAACATAATCCTTCTCCCTGTACACCTGTTCCAGGCCAATACCCATGGGGCACACCCCGTCGACCCCTTCCACCGCTTTCTTTGCAGCCATTATGGCAAAGATCACCGCATTGGCATCTTTGCCGTAACATACCAGGTGACCATCACTTCCCTTGGTGGCGATGGAAATCTTCTTTTCAAACTTGAAATCCCCGGGCAAGGTTGGAACCGAACACATCTCCCGGTCACCGACCTTTACCGTGGTGTCATCACCCTTCCATAACTCCTTCAGGTCCGCAGCCATGTCATATTTTTCTGCCGTCACTCCCTCAATCATGCAGTCGAAGACCGCACAGCTGGGCACCAGGGTTGCCAGGTGGAAACGGAGGGCCAGTTCCTTGATGTAATTTGGCCGATCCTTGGGGGTACTGGTCAGGGCGATAATTACACCGGGGCGGCCGTCAGGGGTCTCCTGAGGCAGGGCAGTTCTTTCGATCCCCCCATTGATCCTCGATCCAAGCTCCCCGGAACCGGCGGCGCCGACAAACTGATTTGCTCCAGCCAGGGCGATCTCTTCCGATATTGCGGTTATCACCAGCCTGATCACTTCCAGTTCCCATGCCTCGGCAAAGGTGTCCTGAATCTCTACATTGTTGTACTTCATTGCTTTCTCTCCTTGTTTAGGTATTTCTTAATCATTTGTATTGGCAATCATTATCTTCATTCCCTTTCCCGCATTGGCCATCTCGAAGGCTTCGCCTATCTTGTCCAAAGGAAGGGTATGGCTTATCAGGGGCTTTACATCGAGCTTCCCAGCTGCGATGACAGAAAGGGCGAGACCGAAGTGATAGGTTGTCGAGTCGTAGCTCCCGATCAGCCGCAGCTCTTTGTAATGAATCAGATCCATCGGCATGGTGCAGCTCTCTTTCATGTTGGCTGCAAAGTAGAGAACCTGTCCGAACCGTCCCGCCATCTCGAGGGCCTGCCGGAGAACCACTTCAACCCCTGCGGCGACCACCACAATATCGGCACCGTAGCCACCGGATATTTTTTTCACCGCTTCAACAGGATTTTCCTTCCCAGCGTTAATCACGTAATCGACACCTATGGATCGGGCAGTCTCAAGCCGCTCTTCAATAAGTCCGACCACCACCGTCTTCGCCCCCCGGCTCTTGAGCAATTGGGCATGAAGGAGTCCGATTGCCCCTTCTCCAATCACCACCGCCAGGGAACCGATGGTCACATCAAGTTTTCCATTTCCATAGATGGTACAGGAGACAGGTTCCGCCATGGCAGCTTCCCGGGAACTGACCTTATCAGGGACCGGCACCAGAGCCTTGTAGTTATAGATGCTGTATTCCCGGAAGCCTCCAGAGGTGTATCCCATGTTTTCACAAGCATTCACCTGGCCCATTCTGCAGTACTTGCAGTAGCCGCAGGGGATTCTGCCGTCGGGTACTACCCGATCGCCCGGTTTTACATTGGGAACTCCAGGTCCCACAGCGTCAACTACTCCCATGAGCTCATGACCCATCTGAAAGGGATACTCGATTACCCATCCGGAGGGTACGTGTCCCCGGTACACTTCCACATCGGTTCCACAGACCCCGGCGGCTTCAACCTTGAGCCTCACCTCACCTTCTGCGGGTTCCGGAATCTCTCCCTCCTGAACAATAAATCTTCCAGGTTCAGCCAACAGTCCCATTTTCATATGTTTTTCCTCCCGTAAAATCGTTTATACAAAACCAGGGCGGTAATGATATTCCCGCCTTGCGGTATATTTCGCCAGCCCGATGTTCAACCTCTTCCAGTTCCGCATCCCTGTCAAACCGGACGAACTGTCCCCGGCTCACCAGGGTTTCCCCTCCCACAATTACTCTATCGATGTTTGATGAATTGGCCGCAAAAACCAGATTGTTCACCAGATCATTGTAGGGTCGCAGATTCACTCCCGATAGATCGATCAGCACCATATCAGCAGCTTTACCCTTCTCAAGACTCCCAATCTCATCCTCCATACCCAGCACCCGGGCCCCCTCGATGGTTGCCATCCGCAGCGCCTGTCTGCCCAGCACCGCCTTCGGATCCATCGTCCTTAAGCGCTGAAGGAAAACCATGGTGCGCATCGCCTCGAAGAAATCGGTGTTGTCGCTCACCGCACAACTGTCAATGCCGAGGCCGACAGGAACTCCCGCTTTCAACATATCGGAGATGGGGGCGGCTCCATCGGCAATTTTCATATTGCACTTGGGATTGTGCGCTACCCCTACCCCCCTTCGTGCGAGGATCTCGATATCTTTATCATCCAGCCAGATACTGTGGGCGGCCCACACATCCCGATCCCAGAAGCCGAGTCCTTCGAGGTAAGCCGTGGGGCTCAGCTGCCGTTCTTTAAGGAAACGTTTGTACTCAAACTCCGTCTCCGCCAGATGGATATGAAGCCGGCAGCCCAGAGCGGTAGCCTCTTTCCGGGCCCGAAGAATCATCTCTTCGGTGACGGAGTTGGGGCAGGCTATTCCGAAAGCAAAGGAGGTGCGGCCTTGCCCCTCCTCCTGGAAAGTCCTGTGCAGATCGGCTCCCAGAGCAAAAAGTTCCTCCGTCGGAATGATCGCCTCCGGAGGCGTCCAGGTATCCACATCTGTCAGAGTAAGAATATTAACAAACCGGGCACCAATCCTGTTGTATGCCTCCAAAATGGATGGATTCATCCCCCACTCCATGTTGGTCGTGCAGGTAACCCCGGAGGAGAGCAGATCAATTCCCGAATGGAGCACCGCCAGGCGATGGATCTCCCCCTGCCCCTTTCGATATTGATCCATTGTTACCTTTATCCGGGGAAAGCTGACCTTGTCTATCCAGTCGAGGAGGTCATAATCATCCCGGGTTCCCTTCATGAAATTCTGGGAACAGTGAAAGTGGGTGTTTACAAAACCGGGTAGAACCGCCATCCCCTCTGCATCCACCGTCATGGTGCTCTGAAAAGCAGCTTCAACCTGTTCACTCGGTCCTGTCATGATGATCTTTCCATTCCGGACCGCCACCGCCCCCCGTTCAATGAAGGTGTCATCGGCGTCCATGGTGAGGATCATTCCATTGGTGATAATCAGATCCGCCTGTTCCATCGAACTCACCTCTCTTTCCTGGGGCTGATTGTTTCCAGTTTCAATTCCAGAAATTCCCGGTATTTCCTGTAGAGTTCCGAATAGGCTTTTACAGCCTCCCGGTCCGGCTCTGCCATTTTTGGCTCCGGGAACTGGGCTGCTAACCGGTCCCGAAAGGAAGCATTCTCCATCGCCGCAGCCATTCTGGCAAAGAGCACAGTGGTAACTGTCTCCTCAGCGTTGTAGATTGCCACCGGCTTTCCGCACACTGCGGCAATAATCTCGGGCCAACCCGGGGTCTTCGCCCCTCCGGCGGAGAGGGCGATTTCATCAATGGCAACCCCGCACTCCTCCATCAGATCCAGGATATAGCGGATAGAGAAAGCCACTCCCTCCATTACCGCCAGGGTGATGTGCTCCTTTCCATGATCCAGCCGAAGGCCTTCAAAGCTTCCGCTTATCTCATCGCTCCAAAAAGGAGACCGTTCCCCAGCCAGAAAGGGAAAAAAGAGGAGAGAGTTGTTTCGTTTAATCCGTTTATACACCTGACTTATCATTTCCCGAAAAGGAATAGCCTTCTCCCCCCCCCAGAGTTCTTCGTAAACCCAGTTCAATGCGGCTCCAGTGGTGGAGGAGACCCCGCCAAAAAGATCGAGGCCCGAGATGTTGAGGGAATAAAGGCCCTTCCCTTCCAGCCCCGGTTTTCCGGTTTCGGTGAAATACATGGAAGAGCTGCCCAGGGAGTAGACCAGCCGCCCCTTTCGATGGGGGGCCCCTCCAAGGAGGGCTGCAATATCTCCTGAACCTACCAGAACCTGACATTCCCTGGGAAGCCCGAGCTCTTCGGCAACGATAGAGAGAATGGGATACATCCTTTCCCCCGGGACAATTTCCGGAAGGACGGAATCGGAAAGATTACAGAGGGGCAGCCGGTCGGAGGCCCAGCTCCGGGTCTCCCAATCAAGCAGGGCGGCCCCTATCCCCTCGGTGTAATCGGTAACCTTTTCGCCGGTAAGAAGGAAGCGGAGATAGTCTTTGGGCCAGAGGATGGTTCTCACCTGTTTGATCAGCTCCGGATTGTGCCGGGAGAGCCACAAGAGCTTTGGCAAGGTGTAGCTGGAATTGAGTTTGTAGGGGGGAAGCTGCAGCTTCTCCTGCAGCTCAGCGGTCTCGGCGGCAGCCCGGCGATCCAGCCAAAGGATTGATGAAGCCAAGGGCTTCTCATCATCCCCCAAAAGAACCGCCGAGTGCATTTGACCGGTAAGAGCAACTCCCTTCAGGGAGGAGAAATCGACGCTATCTGCAGATCCGTCCCCTCCCGTCTGGAGCTCTCTGGTAACACCGATAAGCGCATCCCACCATACCGCCGGATCAATCTCGGCCCAACCTTCCCGGGGAGATGAAAACTCATAAAACCGGGATCGCTTCTGAACAATGTTTCCCAGTTCATCGTAGACAACACCCTTCAGGGATGAAGTTCCAGCATCATAAACAATAATATAGGGGTCCTGAGGAGTCACTTACAGCTCTCCCCCGATCCCCGCCAGCACTTTCAAACCTCCACGCTCATTCACCCGTTTAAAACCTTCATGCAACTTCTCCAGAGGAAGCACATCACTTATCAGGGACTCTGTATCTACCTGTCCGCTTTCAATGAGAGCGAGGGCATCAACAAAATCCTGCTGGGTGCTATCAGCGGATCCCAGCAGAGATATCTCGCCATAGTGAATGATGTTGGGATCAATGACCAGGTCGTCCTGGGGATAGATTCCGGCAAAAATGTTCACCCTTCCACCGGGAGCAAGAAGATCGATGCATTTTCGAAAAACCGGGGTGGATGGAACGGTAACCACCGCCGAATTGGCCAAAGCCCCTCCGGTTATCTCCTTGACCCGCTCCAACTGATCTTCCCGGGAAGCATTAATCACATAGTCGGCTCCCAACTCCTTCGCCTTCTCCAA
>CAYMWV010000035.1:21636-24125 GCA_964394395.1 uncultured Sediminispirochaeta sp. | reverse complement strand
CAGCCGTTTCCACATCCAGATATCCGGTTTACCCCTGCCGCTTGCATCGGGGACGATACCGATAATCCGGTAGCCGCATTTTTGGTAGAACGTAAAAGGGTGGTGGTCCAGATTTCGGATGGTATCGATAGCCTCGCTTACCGGGCGATTGTCAAAATCAAATCGGCCGAGGTTTGTGCGGCCCGTCTCATCGTCGCTGCCCAGAAGAATTCCTTTTACTCCCCGGGCTTCAGCAGCCGCCTCACCCTGCTGCAACAGCGCCCGGCCTGTTCCCTTTCCCTGGGCGGCTGGGGCTATAACCAATGGGTGCAGCTCCCAGGTAGTGTTTCCATACATCGGCCTGAGGCCGACCCAACCGAGCAGTCTGTTCGCCTCCAGGGCTGCGATGGCCAGGTAGTCAGGATTAAGACACTCCTCTACCTCCTTCTGTGCATCAGCCAGGGTTTCCCATGTGCGGTTACCCTTTGCGGTAAAGGCTTCCAGGAGCGTTTTAGCGGCTTCTTTCCGGAGGGCTTCGGAGGCCTGGTGGAGGTCGATGTAATGGATTTTCATAGCTCATTATACAAGGTGTTGCCAAAATTGTGGAATGGATTCTCACTGCCATTTTTTGTTGTTATTTGGTATTGCCGTTTCCCGTTTTCTGGGCAAAATGTTATCGGGTTTACATCTTTCCACAATTTTCGCATCACTTTATACTTGACATCAATTGATGCCAAAAATGTGGGAAAGCAAAAAGTTTTCCAAAAAATACACCAACACATCAAATAATTGACATCAAGACATCAAATATGTATATTCAAGGTATGCGAACTACCATAACCCTTGACGATGATGTCGCTGCCATGATTCAAACCTTGCAGACCCGGGAGGGAAAGAGCTTCAAGCAGATGGTAAACGATCTTCTGCGCAAAGGTTTACTTTCGGATAAGGGCACCGGTGAATCGAAGCAACAGTATTCAACCCCGCTATTATCTGCCGGAGAATGCCGCTTCCCCGATCTTGATAACGTGGCGGAAGTGCTATCGGTAGCCGAAAACGAGGACTACCGGTGATTCTTGTTGATGCAAACCTGCTTATTTATGCAAGTGTTAACTCGGTACCACAACATAAGGCCGCAAAAGCGTGGCTGGATGAGAAACTGAACGGCGATGCTCCGGTGGGTCTGCCCTGGCAAAGCCTTGCCGCATTCCTCCGGATTGTAACAAATCCGCGAATCTTCTCTGCACCGGTCTCTGCAGATGAGGCCTGGGCGGTACTGAGCTATTGGCTTGATTGCCGCCCCGTATGGATTCCCCAACCCACAGAACGCCATGCAGAGATCCTTGGGAGGATATATGCTGATCTTCACCCCACCGCTAACCTGGTACCGGATGCAATCCTGGCTGCATTGGCTACAGAACATGGCCTGGTGCTCTGTTCGACCGATACCGATTTCGCCCGCTTTCCCGACCTCCGGTGGCAGAACCCCATAAATAGACAATCCCCCAAAAAACCTGTATAGTGAACTCTGAAATGGATAATAAAATTACACCGATCAAAAAAACCAGAGTAAGCGAAGAGGTGTTCCGACAGCTCTACCGGATGATCCGGGAAGGGGTCTTCAAGCCTGGAGACAGCCTGCCCAGCGAGCGGGAACTCTCCGAGCAGTTTCAGGTAAGCCGCGCTTCGGTTCGGGAAGCGATCCGAACCCTCTCCACCATGGGTATGATCAACACCAGCGTCGGAGTGGGGGGCGGAAACTTTATCAAGGAAGTTACTCTGGAAACCATAATTCTCCCCTTTGCACAGTTTCTTGAGAGCGAAGAGCAGACCCTGGAAGAGATGATCGAGTTCCGCCTGGTCCTGGAGACCGAAATCGCCCGCATTGCCGCCTCCAAACGGAACGAGGATGACCTGCAACGCATCCAGGAGGCTGTCGAAGGGATGGAGCAGGATGTAGCCGGGGGAGAGATCGGCCTTCAGGGGGACAACGACTTCCACGACCGGATCGCCGCAGCCACCCATAACAAGGTCTTCGTCCACATGCTCTCCCTGGCTAAAACCCTGCTCAGCCGTACCCGGGAAGCCACCTTGAGTCTTACCGGTGTGCCCCTCCAGGGGCTGAAGGACCACTGGGCAATCTACAAGGCTATCGAGTCAGGCGACCCGGATAAAAGCGCCGACCTGATGCGCAGCCACATCAGCCACGCCATGAGCAATTTCAGGAAGTGGCGGGGGCAATCCGAAGCGCAGCCGTCGGATTAAATTCACCGATGGATACACCATTGCCTTCTCAAGCTTACGCTGCTAAACCGTATTAGCTTCTTTTCGGGCGCATCCCCCTGCCTGGGCGGCAGGGGGTCGGGCTTTCCGCTTCTACTCCTCGCCCCGGCCCGGCCGGACCCTTCGGCCCCGGCCGGGTCCGCGGGCCCCTGTTCCGGCTTCCTGCCGGTCGCCGGGGGTCCCGCCCGGGGCTGCGGGGTAGCGCTGCAATCCCTTGCGCTTCCCTG
>CAYMWV010000035.1:18070-21536 GCA_964394395.1 uncultured Sediminispirochaeta sp. | reverse complement strand
ACACCTGCTTTCAGCAGGAAATCCCGGGGAGTATAGGTTTCTATATCAGAAAATACCGTAAAATCATCGACGAAATGGATCTACCGTGCATCGTCATAGATATCATCCCGCTTCCAGGATCCACTCTTACCGGTGCTGACAGAGATGATGCCCATATCCCCCGGATCTTTGCTTTCCGGGGCCTTTTTTGCCGCCGCTTCTATAATTGCTCTCAATTCTCCCCGCATCGATCTGTGGTGCAGGGCTGCAAGTATTTTGATCTTCCGAATCAGCCCGGGTTCTACATCCCGAATATGAATCGATTTCATACTGGTAGCATATTTTTACCATATATGGATGTCAAGTATGGCAGGATCCGAACAGACAGAATCACCGGCAGGTAACAGGTGTTATGGAGAATCTACACCCTTCGGAGTTCTGACAGTCTTTCTGCCTCTTATATCACAGAGTAAGTCAAACAGGCTCTTATCCGACTTATAGTCAGTAGAAGGAGAAACCGTGGAGGATGGTTAATCAAAGAGGACGTAGTCAATCTCAATTGAAGAGCCTCCTGCTCATGAAAAGCGAGATTGACCGGGGTGATATCGGCCTTGAGGGGGATAACAATTTCCACAATGCGGTTGCTGCAGCCACCGGCAATGCTGTTTTTGAGAAGATGCTGAAGATGGCCAAGGGGCTTCTCTCCAAAACCCGGGAAGCCACCCTCCGGGTTCCCGGCCAGGCTTCCCGAAGCCTGAAAGATCACTGGGATATCTACTACGCTCTGGTGCATAGAAAGCCCGATGCTGCCGCCAAAGCGATGCACGATCACCTCAGTAAGGCTCGCTCTAATGCGGAGATTGCCGGCTGAACTGATCCTGCTTGCCTTCGTTTTTCCACAATTCTTTACACAATCTCCAGTTCATCCCGGCTCTGTATGGTTGGCAGGGGAGAAGAAGGTAGTCTTTGATACCAGAAGGCGGTGCTGGAGATATCATCCTGGAGGGGTAAAAAGCGGCCTTCGCTGCGCCACCCCAAAGCTTGAATCACAACCTTTAGTCTCCTGTTAAACCGAACTGGATCGGTAATGTGCCACCGATACATAGAAAATCGCATCTGGGAATTGTATAGCCCATCAGGACGGATCACCTTTGAGAGCCCCGAATAGGGAGTGGTGAACTCCCGGTAGCCTCCACTTTCGGCGCCCACATCGAAATTGTAGGAGCCACCAAAATAGTCCTCTGTTCCGGTTCCACAGATGGTGGGATAATCCTGATCATCGTCAATGAAGAACTTTACCTCCCCCTCTCCCCACCATCCGCCGTTGTTGGAACCCCAGGCGATGGCGGTGCCTACGTAGTTTCCCTCTCCCTCGGCTATCTCCAGGATAGAGTGGACAGTTTTGTAGGCCAAGGGATTGGAACGGTTGAACCAGGAGTGGAAGTAGAGCGAATCATCCGGGACTTCTGTCAGGTCGTAATTGATCTGGTAGTAGAGAACCGAATCCTCTTTTCCCCGGTTTTCCATGGAAATTCGGGCTCTGTTAAGGAAGGGCATTTGCCAATAGGAGTTGAAAGCGCTGCCAGGATTTACACATACCGGTAGGCTCGATATTTGGCCAAACTCTTGCCAGCCGGAGGCGAAAAAATCTCCCACCGGCACCTCCACCGAAGGATGAGATTGATCATCCCAGGTGATGCGAAAAATGTGGTCCCGCCAGGTCCCTGTCTGGGTGAGCCATATCTGCCGAATAATGCCGGGGCCGGCAATATCTGCAAGTTCGGTGGTCGATCCTGCAGGAAGGGTGATACAAGGGCGGACCTTCCATCCTTTCCCCAGCTCTCTTGCCGGGTGGCCCTCTTTTGGGGGAATCTCCTTTGCTCCGCCTCCCGCTTCACCGGTGGGATTTTCCGGAGATATTGACCGGGAGAGGGAATTGCTGCTTCGACTTAGGTGCAGTAGATCTGTCATTTTAGGTAACTCCATGTATTGTATGTCTGCACATAAGAGTGTATAACTGTACCGGATAAATGAAAAGAGGGGCGGAGAGTGATCTCTCTCTGGAATATTACAAGATAGGACGGGATAGCGGCTCTCCCCTGGATGCCTGGATACGGATAGGGGCCCCTGAGGAAATAAGTCACATCCAGGAAGCAGGGATAGAAGCAGCTAGTACCCAGCAATTTTCCCTTCACCGGCTTCCTGCCGGCAGTGGTACCGCCTGTTTTATGCTGAAACCTCATGAAATGGTATTGATCCACCTTTCCTTCTCCTCATCACCGACCGGAACGGAAAGAAAACATGTTCATCTTGACAGCTGCTCCGAATGTTAATAATGTATATACATAATGAGCATGGAATTTAACACCTACAGTCCTGAACATCTTTACAAACAGATAGCTGATCGCTTTCGCAGTGATATTGAGATGGGTCGGTTGAAGCTTCATGATAAAATTCCCACGGAGCTGGAATTGGCTGAATCCTATTCGGTCAGCCGGGGTACGGTGCGCAAGGCTCTGGACCGGCTGGTTCAGGAGGGGCTCTTTACCAGGATCAAGGGGAAGGGAACCTTCGTTTCCGGGACCGCCGTGGGCAGCCGCTCTACCCAAATTGGGGTGGTAGTTCCATGGCTTCATGATCATCTCATTAGTGAGATGGTACGGGGGGTGGAAAATCGACTTCGGGAGGAGGGGTATACCCTTCTTCTTGGGCACTCCGATGGAGATCCCCAGGTTGAAGCGGAGCAGGTGAGAAGATTTCTTGATAATCGCGTTGGGGGACTCATCCTTTTCCCCGCCGATAGTGGAGAGGAGTACGCACCTGTCCATACGGTTCTCCCCGGTCGTTTTCCTCTGGTGGTGCTCGACCGGCGGCTTTTTGGCAGAGAGTCCGATATGGTTCTCTGCGATAACCGTGGGGGAGCAGAAGCAGCAGTGACTGCCCTTATCGAGGCGGGACATACCGCTATTGCCTGTTTGACTACCCCTTCTCGCCCCAGCAGCATCGTGGACAGGATCAGGGGATATGAACAGGCAATGAGAAGCCATGGCCTCATCCCTCTTGCGGCGGTGGAAGCGGATGTAGAGACCGAGATTGCTGGAGGTGATGCGGCTGACGGATCACTATTTCGTTTTTCCCATTCTGATTTTCACCAATTGCAGCGACTCCTCGACTCGTCAATGGCTCCTACTGCGCTTTTTTGTATAAACGATTATCTTGCCTTTAGTTTGCTGGAGTATCTCTCTTCCCAGGGAGTTTCGGTACCGGATGATATAAGCATCATCGGCTTTGATGATCATCCTTTTTCCGCCCATTCGGTGGTGAAGCTTACATCCATTGCCCAGGACGCCCGGGCGGCGGGGTACGAGGCTGGATCGCTCCTTTTTGAGCGCATCAAAAATCCCGAAAAACCGTATCAGATAGTGCAGTTACCCACTCGGCTGGTGCACAGAGATTCTGTTCTTAGCATCAAATAAGGCTGTCCAAA
>CAYMWV010000035.1:0-17970 GCA_964394395.1 uncultured Sediminispirochaeta sp. | reverse complement strand
GGGACAAGCTCAATTTTTTACTTGACAACAGGTACTCTCATGTATAGTATGAGTATACATAACAATCTAAAAGGAGACAGATATGAAGCGAACATCTATTCTATTGTTTGCCCTCTTCCTCGCCCTTGCAGCTGCCCCGCTCTGGGCCGGAGGAAGTCAGGACCAGGAGAGTCCTGAGACCGGTGATGATATCATCATGGTCAATCTTACCAACGCTGCCTTGGAGAACGATGAGATGGCGATTCAGCGCCAGAAGTGGCTCTTGGCAAACTACCGTAAGGTAGCCCCGGATGTGGTTATCAATTACAACCCCTACCGCTACGACCCCCAGACTTTTCCTGCCCGGTTTGCCGGTGGCCAGTTGGAGGATAGTTACGCAGTCTTCTTTACGGAGCCGCAAAAACTGATTTCCGACGGGTATGCTGCGGATATTTCCGAGTATGTAAAAGATCTTCCCTACGTAAAAGATTTCAACCAGGCTATCCTCTCAGTCGCCAAGGATGGAGAGGGGAATCTCTACGGACTACCCCACGACGCATACGGCCTGGGTCTTATGTACAATCGGGACTTGTTTAAAAAAGCTGGGCTCGATCCCGATTCTCCTCCCCAGACCTGGAAAGAGGTTCGTGAGTACAGTAAAATCTTCAAAGAGAAACTGGATGGAGTAGATGGTTTCAATATCCGTAACGAGGGAGGTCTTGGTGGCTGGATGCTCACCACCATGATGTACACCTTCGGGGGCGATGCCCAGCAACAGGTCAATGGTGAGTGGCAAGCCACCTATAACAACGAAGGGATGGTTAAGGCCCTGGAATTCCTGCATACCCTCCTGCATGAAGATGGAACCACCACCCCGGACATTACCGGCTGGGGAAACTTTCCTCAGGTACAGGATTTTGCTGCCGGAAAGGTAGCCATGACCATAGCAGCAGGTGACACCCTGAAGTGGATGGTGGGAAATATGGAAGACTTCGATTTCAAGGTAGCCGGATTTGGCAGGATGCCTGATGGGGGCGGTAATGCTACCCTTGGGGGCGGTAATGTGTGGCTCTACAATCCCAAGAGCGATCCTGAAGTGCTGAGAGAGGCTGTTGCCTACAATGTATGGAGAGAGTTTGACCTCAAATCCTTCGAAAATGATATCAAAGCCCAGGCTGACCGGGGCGATCTGGTGGGGTTTCCCCAAGTGAATATCTTTACCGGAGAGTTGGGGGAAAAGCGGGCAGAGATCATCAAAAAATATGCAAACGCCCCGCTGGAAAATTATGAAAACTTTAACAATGCAGAGGTGGAGATCCGGGGCGAACCTCCGGTGGAAGCACAGGCCCTCTACACTGAACTCGGCCTGGTCTATCAGAAAGTGATGAGTCAGAAAAATCCTGATATCCAAGCTATTCTGGATGATTCAGCAGCCAAGTTTCAGCGGCAGGTGCTGGACAGGGCGGATAAAGAAAGCGAATAGTTTCAAATAGTACGAGCTTGGTTAGGGTGCTGGCGGATTCATGGTAAGAGAAGAGTGCCAGCACCCTCTAATATCTCAGTTCCATCAGTGAGGTTTTCATGGTTGCCACGACCCGCATAAGAAAGAGCTTTACTGGATGGCTCTTTCTATTTCCTGCAATAATCATCTTTGCTACGTTCTCCTGGTATCCTATCATCCGGGGCTTTATCATCAGTTTTCAAGATATCGATCTAATCAATCCTCCGGTATTTGTGGGACTTGAAAACTTCAAGATGCTCTTTGAAGATCAGGATATGCCGGTAGCTTGGGCTAACACCCTTTATTACACCCTTCTGGGGCTTATCTTTGGTTACTTGGTTCCCCTCTTCATTGCTCTCTTCATTAATGAAGTGAGAAATGGAAAGAGCTTTTTTCGCTTGGTCTTCTATACCCCTACGGTTGTTCCTCCCATGGCGGCGATGCTGTTATGGAAATGGATCTATGACCCCCGTTATGGACTGGCAAATCTGGTGCTGAGTCTTTTTGGAGCTGAACCTTTACTCTGGCTCAACTCACCCAGTACTGCCATGATCTCTATTGTTTTCATGTCCACCTGGGCTTATTCCGGGGGGACGATGCTTCTCTACCTGGCAGCGTTGCAGGGGGTGCCCGCATCCCTCTACGAAGCTGCCGAGATTGACGGGGCGAAGCTATTACGGCGGCTTTGGCATGTGACTCTTCCGGAAATCCGCGGTGTGATGATAATTCTTCTTGTTTTGCAGATTATCGGGACCATGCAGGTCTTTGTGGAGCCTTTTGTTATGACTAAGGGAGGACCAGCTAATGCCACTCTGACAGTGATAATGCTGGTCTATCGATATGGATTTGAGTACCGCAACTTTGGTGTCGCCGGAGCCTTGGGGGTAATGATATTTATTGTCCTGGCACTCTTCTCTCTGATCTATCTAAGAGTATCCAGGAGGGCTGCAAAATGAAAATCCTTCGCATAAACTCCTCTGAGCGGGGGCTTATTTCTCCCATGGAGTTAAACCGGCCCGCTGGCAGGTTCTTCTACATTCTCTTTATTCTAATCCTTTTTGCTATGGCTCTGGTTTGGCTCTTTCCCATGTTCTGGATGTATACTAGTGCCTTGAAAACATCATCTACCATCGTTAAGTTCCCCCCGGAGCTGATTCCCCGAACACCGATCTGGAAAAACTACATCCGGGCATGGACAGAGCTTGATTATCCCCGCTACTTTTTCAACACCATTGTACTTGCCCTGGGGGCCTGGGGCTTGCAGATGACCATATCCACTGCGGCGGCATACTCATTTTCCAAGTTGAAGCCCCTTTTCTCCAATATCATCCTCTTTCTCTTTTTGTCCACCCTTATGGTTCCTCCCATGGCGTATCTCATACCCCAATATCTGACGGTAGTACGGGTGCCGCTCATTGGAGTCTCTCTCCTCGATTCCTGGTGGGGAGTTCTTCTTCCTCAGGCGGCAAACGCTTTCAATATCTTTATCTTAAAAAGCTTTTTTGATGATATCCCCAGGGATCTGACCGATGCAGCCATAATTGATGGAGCAAGTTCCGTCCAGAGCTTTATTAGAATTATTGTCCCTCTTTCCAAACCGGTACTTTCAGTGGTTACCATCTTTACCTTGATTGGAACCTGGAAGGAGTTTTTCTGGGCTTATCTGGTGCTTACCGGGGTTCCTCAGGCCCAGCCAATTATGGTTGCTCTCCACAGGATGACCACCGCATTGAGCTATCCCCAGCCCCTGAATATCCAGATTGCAGGGATGGCTATTGCCGCTACTCCGCCACTTCTGCTCTTTTTTATTTTTCAGAAACAGATAATTCGGGGAATCACATTAACAGGATTAAAAGGATAATTGGATACAAAGGAGATAGAGAATGAATGCCTACACCAAGCTGATCAGATTAAAGAGGGCTATCGCTTCCGACTATTGGGCTGAGAGGCTCTTTTCCCAACTCGATTATTCTTTGAAAATCGCTGATATCCTCCTGTCTGCTGATAGTTTTCAGTTGAAAAACCCGGTGAAAGAGCCTGAGGAATGGGGAAGGGGCTTGCTTCAGGGGGTGGATGCACAGCTTGAACGGGTTGCTTCTGCTACTGCTTCACAGCATACGGTGAGCAAACGTCTGGTCACTGCTGTTGAATCTTCCCTCACTTCCTTTTCAGATATGTTAAAAAAACCAACCCTTCATCTGGCTGGACACGCTCATATCGACATCAACTGGATGTGGGGTTGGCATGAGACAGTTTCCATCACCCTGGAAACCTTTAGGAGTGTTCTTACTCTGATGAAAGAGTACCCCGGTTTTACCTTTTCCCAATCCCAGGCTCTTTTGTATAGGATAGTAGAGGAGTATGAACCGGAGATGCTTCCGGAGATTCGCAGGCGGATCCGCCAAGGCCGGTGGGAGCTTACTGCATCAATGTGGACCGAAGCGGATATGAATATGCTTAACGGTGAAAGCTTGGCTCGTCATCTACTCTATTCCAAACAATATCTGCAGAAGCTCTTTTCAGTGGGGGAGGAACAGTTTCAGGTTGTCTATCTGCCTGATAGTTTCGGTCATGGAGCCAATGTACCGGAGATACTGGCCAACGGTGGAGTGCGATACTACTACCATTGTAGGGGAGCTTCGGACCAGCATATCTATCGATGGAAGGCTCAGTCGGGAAAGTCTGTTCTCGCTTACCGAGAGACCAAATGGTACAATGATCCTGTCCATTACGGTATTTTTTCCACCATCCCTGAGTTTATCAGACGCTATAAGTATGACAAGATTCTGGCGGTTTACGGGGTAGGGGATCATGGGGGTGGTCCGACCCGGCGTGATCTTTCCCGGATCCGGGATATGCAAACTTGGCCATTAGCTCCAACGATAAAAACCGGAACCTACCTGGACTATTTTCAGGAGCTCGATGAGCTTTCCGATCTACCTGAGATTTGCACCGAACGGAACGTGATCTTTACTGGATGCTACACTTCCCAAAGCAGGATAAAGCGGGCGAACAAGGTGGCAGAAAAAAACCTCTACCAGACCGAACTGTGGCAAGCCCTGCTTCACCTTACCGGTCGGGACAAGGGGGGAGTGAAACGGGAGAGGCGGGAACAGCAGGCCTTGTCGGAGGCTTGGAAGCGAACTTTGGTCTCCCAGTTTCACGATATTCTTCCCGGTTCCGGTACTGTGGAAACCAGGGAGTTTGCTCTGGGAGAGTTTCAGAAAAGCCTTGCAGATGCTATTTCGATTCGTACATCCCTTTATCGCAGGCTGGTTGGGGCGTCAGGTCCCGGGAAGGTGAAACCTACAGAGCCACTTGATACAGCTTATGGCTCGGGGATAGGGTTCGGTAACGAAAGGGGCATGATCGCCGCAGTGGAGCGGGGTAGTGGAGATAAGCGGAGGATTACCCTCTTTAATCCGCTCCCTTTTTGGCGTAAGGTCTATCCCCTTATAACCCTCTGGGATTGGGGACTCCCGGGGGAAGAGACTCAATTCAGCCTTCCCGACGGTAAGGCAGTTCCCAGTCAGCTTCTCAATAAGGGTACAGATAACTATTGGCACCATCTCTACTCCCTCTTTGTTCTTGAGGTGGATATGCCTCCAGCAGCTTACCAGGATATTCTCATTTTCCCCCGGGCGAGATCGTTGCCCGAGAGCGAATTCCATTCCTATGGTGTGGAAGGATGGCTGGTAGAACAGGTGAGCCACCTGATATTGGAGAACCAGCGTATTAAAGTAAGATTCGACAGATCCACAGGACGGATCATCTCCTGCATTGACAAAGAGAAGGGGAGGGAAAGTATTGCCCCCCCGGGGGCCGGATTTGAGTACCTCCTGGAGGAACGGGATCGGAAGCATATGTCCTCCTGGATCGAAGGGGCTTTTGTCGGAAAAATTGAGGCTGACTCGGTGGCCTTTGAAGAGGAGCAGAGTTTACTGAACGGGGAGGTTCAGAGCTTCTGTACCTTCCGGTATACGTATGGAACATCGGAGGTGAAAGCAAGCTATCGATTAACTAGGGACGAGCCCTTTCTGCGCTGCGAAGTTAGCCTTCTTTGGCAGGAGTTTGGATCGGATCAAACCGGTATCCCCAGACTCTGGTATCGGGTCCCCCTCGCTTTCTCCGGAGAGAAGGTTCTTAGCGACGGTATAAATAGTACCATCCTGAGAGAGCCCCGGAGTCAGGACATGGTTGCCTCCACTTTCAGTGCTGCCTTAGGAGAGACTCAGGGGTTTATGATTACCTCCGGGGATGGGTATGGGTATCGATTTGAGGGTGATGCGCTCTCTCTAAACCTGCTGCGAAGCAGTATCGATCCAGATCCAGCACCCGAAGCGGGAAAACACTCATTCAATTTTGCATTAATGCCCTTCTCTTCCCGGGATACTTCGAAGAACGAACTAATCTGCCAGAGCAGCAGCTTTTTACACGAGCTTGAGTGGATTTCCCGGGAACTCTCCCAGGGGGAGAATTTGGGGCAGCGCTCCTTTTTCTCCATTCGAGAGGGGGTACTTCATCTTGCATCGTTAAAACGAGCTGAATCCTTTGACGGGATAGTACTGCGTCTCTACGATACCGAAGGAGCGGATCAGCAGGTAGAACTCACCCTGTGTGGAGAGATCGAAGATGTGTGTGCAGGGGATATTCATGAAAAGCCCCTGGCCGAAAGGGATCTGCGGTATACACCGGTAACTCTCCAGTCGGACAGGGAGAACGAGCCGGCTATAATACGATACCTACATCCGGCGTTTGCAACTACCACTCTCCTGGTGAGATTGAAGCGATAGGGTTATGGGAAGCAAAAAGATGGAGGAGTGGCGAAACCCCACCCTTCCTTTGGAAGTGCGGGTTGAGCAGCTTCTGGATGCCTTGAGCCCAGAAGAAAAGTGCGGATTTCTCTCCTTTAACTCCCCCGGAGTAGAGCGCCTTGGTATTCCTCCCTATAACGCCTGGAACGAAGGGATGCATGGAGTCTCCAGAGCAGGCATTGCCACTGTATTCCCCCAGCCCATTGGAATGGCTGCATCCTTCGATCCAGAGCTCCTAGCCAGAACCGCCGCCGCCATTGGAGATGAATTTCGGGCCAAGCATCATGAAGCGCTTCGTCAGGGAGACCATGGGATCTATAAAGGGCTCACCGTCTGGAGTCCTAATATCAATATATTCCGGGATCCCCGGTGGGGTCGGGGACATGAAACCTATGGAGAGGATCCCTATCTCACTTCGGTAATGGCGATAGCCTTTATAAAGGCTCTTCAGGGGTGGAATGGAAATCATTTCAAATGTATTGCCACGGTAAAACACTTTGCCGTCCACAGTGGTCCGGAGCCGAAACGGCACAGCTTTGATGCAAAGGTGAGCCCCCAGGATCTGGTTGAAACCTATCTTCCCGCCTTTCGTGCTGCGGTGAGGGAGGCGGATGTTCAATCAGTAATGACTGCTTATAATCGGATTAATGGCATCCCTGCATCGGCTCATACTATGCTGGATGAGCTCCTTCGGGAAACATGGGGATTCTCTGGCTTTGTTGTCTCTGACTGTGGAGCAATCTCGGATATGCATCGAGGCCACGGATGGAGTTGCTGTGATGATGAAGCAGCAGCTGCCGCTTTGGAAGCGGGCTGTGACATGGAGTGTGATTTCTTGACCAGTACGCTTCTCTCTTCATGGTCAAAGGGTAGACTTTCCGGTAAAAGTATTGATAGGGCTCTTCGGAGGGTTCTCCGGGGACGCTTTCTTCTCGGTCAGTTTGATCCACCGGATAGCTGTGAATGGGAAAGGATCCCTTATGAAAGGGTAGATGCACCGGAGCACCGGCTATTGGCAAAGGAGCTGGCTCAAAAATCCATTGTGCTCTTAAAAAATCGCAAGGGCATCCTTCCCTTGAGACCTGGTTTTGGAGCTATCGCAATGATCGGTCCCAATGCGGATGATCGAGATGTGCTCCTGGGGAATTACCACGGAACCCCTTCGAAGGTGGTCACTCCCCTTGAGGGACTCCGAACAGCCCTCTCTCCCGAAGTGAAGCTTTACTACAGTCCCGGTTGTCCTCGAAGTAGCAGGGAAGATGCAGCTTGGGGCAACAGCGATAAGATTCTTTTCTCCGAAGCGGCATCGATGGCTCAAAGAAGCGACCTGGTGATTATGGTATTGGGGCTTGGCCCGGACTTGGAAGGAGAGGAGGGGGATACAGCCAACTCTGACGGAGGTGGAGACAGAACGAACCTCTCTCTGCCAGGTTTTCAGGAGGAGCTCTTTTTTCATCTTCATAACATTGGCAAGCCAATTATTGTTGTGCTTGTCCATGGAGGCCCTATCTCGTTCCAGGCGATTTTTGAAGAGGCTGATGGGGTCATCGATCTCTGGTATCCCGGTGAGGAGGGAGGAACCGCTTTGGCGGAAGTCCTGCTCGGAAAAGCGAATCCCGCTGGAAGGCTCCCCGTCACCTCCCCTTACAGTGTTAACGATCTTCCCGCCTTCGACTCCTATGCCATGGAAGGACGGAGCTACCGGTATATGAATCGGGAGGCTTTTCTTCCCTTCGGTTTCGGCCTCTCCTATACGAGCTTTACCTATAAGCTGCTATCTTTTGACCCCAGCTTTCCACACTCCCTTGCTGTTTTGGTAAAAAATGTCGGAGACATGGATGGAGAAGAGCTTGTTCAGCTCTATGTGGCTCCTTCTGGGCAGGATTCTACACCTTTTCGTAGAACTCTGAAGCGGTTTCATCGGATTATGATACCTGCAGGGGAGGGGCGAGAGGTGAGATTTACCCTGGAGGAAGAAGATTTTCTCTATGCCGATCTGGAAGGAACCCCTCAGCTTCTGAAAGGTTCTTTCAAATTGATTGTGGCAGGCAGTCAGAATGATCAGAGGAGCCTCGACCTGGGGGCCTCACCAGGCCTTGAGATAGAAATCCACCTCTAGGTTTTCCACAATTTTCGCATCACAATAATTGCTGTACAGAATCCACTTTCTCTGTTATGATTCTTTTAACTTAGTTACTGAAAGAAAGGAATTATGAAGCGGGAACCGTTACGGGGAAATGATGTACGCCAACTCAACGAAAAACTGATTCTCAGCATCATCCATCGGGAAAAACGCATCAGCCAGAGCGAGGTGGTGCAGATCACCGGTCTGAAGGCTCCTACGGTATTCAGGATTTTCTCCAACCTGGAAGAGGAGGGGTTCATCCGGGTAGTGGAGAGCCGGGAACAGCCATCGGATAGAAAAGGTCGTCGTCCCGTCTATTACGGGATAGAACCGGAGGCCCGTTATCTGGTGGGGATCGATTTTCGTTCCAGAACCGCGGCCCTGGTGCTGGTTGATTTTGCCGGTAATCCAATCTATACAAAAGAGATTTCCTATCCCGTCGACACCGATGCGGATCAGATGACCCGGGGTTTGCAGCAATTGGCTGAAGAAGCTTTTTCACAGAGTGGAATTGATCGGGAGAGGGTGATCGGCATCGGTATCGGTGCTCCAGGGCGGGTAAATATCAACACTGGTGAAGTGATAGCCTACCCGAGGATTGCCGGTATGAACCACTATCCCCTGGGGAAAAAGATGGAGGAGCACTTTTCCCTTCCCGTTTCGGTCCACAATAATGCGGCGGTCATAGCTCTGGCGGAGTTCCGTTACGGAGTGGCCGGGGGGGAGAATAGCCTTCTGACCGTGCTTATCCGATCCGGGGTGGGAGGATCCTTCATCAGCGACCGCAGGATATTTGTCAACCAGGGGAAGACAACCCTGGAGCTGGGTCATATGTCGGTTAACAGGAATGGGGATTTGTGCAGCTGCGGTCGCCGGGGCTGCCTTGAGGCTTCCCTGGCAGAGGATGCCCTCCTTTCCGGCCCCTGTAAAGATGCGGGGATAGAGAGTATAGAAGCCTTGGAGGAGCGCTTTTCCTCCGGCGCCATTACACCGACCTCTGCAGTGTATCATCATCTGGAACAGCGGGCCGATATCCTCACTGATGCTTTGTGCAGTCTTTATCAGCTCTTTAGTCCCTCTGCTTTTCTCATTGTCACCCGCAGTACCTCTCTGGGGGCTTTCCTTGCCCGGCGTGCAGGGGGGGTCTGTTCAGAATGCCGGGTTCTTTCGTCGGTATACGACCCCTCCCTGGCCTGTATTGGAGCGGCAGATCTCATCTTGGATGCCTTCTTTGCCCAGGCTGGAGAATTGTCTACCATCCATTGAATATCTTCACCTTTCTGTTACACTGAATCGTGGAGGTAATCATGTCTGTTGTACATTTCACCAATCTACACACCAACCCTGACTACAACCTGGAAGAGAAGTTCAGAAAACTCTTTCTCAAAACCGGCTTTTCCGAGGGACTTACCAAGGGAGAGTTGGTCGCAATAAAGCTTCATGTGGGAGAGCGGGGGAACCTCGCCTATGTAAACCACAACTACGCCCGGGTCCTGGTCGAGGAGATCAGAAAAACGGGAGCCAAGCCCTTCCTTACCGATACCAATACCCTCTACTCCGGGGGGAGACACAACGGGCTTGATCACACAATTACCGCTGCCATGCACGGTTTTTCCTACGCAACCGTGGGAGCTCCCTTTATCCCCGCAGATGGCCTCAGAGGTACTGATTACACAGAGATTGAAGTGCCCGGGGGGGTGCATCTAAAAAAGGCGAAAATTGCAACGGCCATCCTGGAGGCCGATAAAATTCTCTTCCTCTCCCATCTAAAGGGCCACGAACTGGCCGGTTTTGGAGCTTCTGCAAAAAACATGGCCATGGGATGCGCTTCCGTGGCGGGGAAACAGGAGCAGCACAGCGATGCAGCTCCTGAGCTGGATGGTTCTAAATGCGTGGGCTGCCGGAACTGTTATCGGGTCTGCCCGGTCGGTGCCATCTCCATGGTGGATAAGAAGGCGGTGATCGATTACGAGGTCTGCATAGGCTGTGGCCAATGTATAGCTGCCTGCAACTACGATGCCATGAATCCCCGGTGGGATACGGGCCATGACCGCTTCATGGAGAAGATGGCCGAATACGCCTGGGCTGTGCATCACCATTTTGCAAGTCGATCCTGTTTCATCAATATGGCGATGGATATTACCCCGGATTGCGACTGCCTTCCTTCCAACGATCAGGCGATCATCGAAGATATCGGGATGCTCGCAGGGCTTAACCCTTTTGCCCTCGACCGGGCAAGCCTGGACCTCGCCGCAAAAGCACGCCCCCTGCAGGGATCTGCCTATGCAGATAAAGTTTCAGGAGGGGCTAACCCCTTCAGCCAGCTCTACGAAAAGTTTGACAATGAACACCTCTTTAGCCACCTGGAGCGGTTGGGTGGGGAGTTGGAGTATGAGCTGGAGAGTTTTGCATAAGCTTCTTTGGGGCGTAAAAGAGAAACGGGTGCATAATAGGAGCATAATAGGAGCCAGAATTTTCTTGACAATGGGGTGAAATCGTGGTCTACTTACTTAAAGAAAGAAACTAAAAGGAGTATGAATATGAAGAAATCCCTGTTCTTCGGTCTTATGGTGCTTACAGCACTCTCATTTCTTGTTCTTTTTTCTGGCTGCCAGAAAAAAGCGGCAGAGGAAACAAAGGAAGAAGTAGCTAAAGAAATCGAACTCACCTGGCCCTGTATCTGGGTTGGCCAGGATTCAAAGGCTGGAGCTATCGAAGAGATAGTTAACGCCTTTAACGAAGAGAATGCTGGCAAAATCAAGGTTGTTATCGAACCCCAGCCCGACTATGACGGGTATGAGGATACTATCAGAACCAGATTGGCTTCAAAGCAGGTTCCTGATATCTTTACCTTTAAACTAAACCCAACAACGGCAGCCTATTACGGTGGCGATCTCTTGATGGATTTTTCCGATGAACTGAAGGGATCCTGGGGCAGCTCATTTAACCAGGGGAACATTAACGCCTCCACTATCGACGGGGCAACTAAATCTCTTCCCTACGAAATTGCGATTACCCCCATATGGTACAACACTGAGCTTTTCAAAGAGGCAGGTATCTCCAAGTTCCCCAAAACCATGGATGAATTCTGGGCTGCTACTGACAAGTTGAAGGCTGCAGGTATTACTCCCACCAGCCAGATGACCGGTGGAACCAACTCCTGGACCTCTATGCTCTGGTATACCCACTTTCTGGGAAGCTATGGCGGACCCGATGTGTGGAGCCGTGCTTTTGACGATCCTGCCTTTGAGAAGGCTGCTGCGGTACTGAAACGACTCTATACCGACGGCAATACCACCAAGGATGCTATTGGCGCCGATGCGGGTGTTTCCGGAGGTCATTACCAGGCGAAGCGGACTGCCATGTTTATTAATGGCCCCTGGTACATTGGCAACATAAGGGAGAACTCCCCGGAAGTGTATAAAGCAACAAAACTTGCTCCAGCCCCCAAGGCGGGAGATACCTATGGACACCAGGTTGGCTGGCTCCATACCAGCATTGGTGCTGCAAATACAGATGATCCTGCCCGTCGGGATGCGGTCATCACCTTCCTGAAGTACCTCACCAGCCCTGCGAATGCCAAAAAGGTATCCCTCAGTGCCGGTTCACTCCTCTCCATCGAGTTTGATCTTGGTGCGGATGATGTTCTTGATCCCCTGCAGAAGCAGTTTATCGAGGCAGGTAATAGTGCGAAGTTCCTGCTTGATCACATGGAAGCTGCCATGCCTGTCGATGTGGTCTATCAGCTGGGCCAGGCGATTGGTTCCATGGTTCTCGAGGATAAATCTCCTGCAGAGTTTGTAGATATGCTGGAGTCAGCAAAATAGCATGTTACCGGCGGGGGAAATCCCCCCGCCGGGATCTAATAAGCCAATAATAGAGAGATATACTGCATGAAACAACTATCCCGGAAGCAAAATAAAAATCTCAAATGGATTATTCTGTTTCTCCTTCCCGTCTCTGTTTTGATGGTGGCGTTTTTTCTTTATCCGATTGTTTTTCTGGTCCTGCTAAGCTTTATGGAGTGGAACGGGATAGCTGCAATGTCTTTCAATGGAGTTGCGAATTTTAGCAAGCTCTTTCAGGACCCTATCTTTCAGACCTCTATCAAGAATAATTTAATCTGGGCCCTCTCTGCCGCTTTTCTGCAGATCCCTTTTGCTGCCTTAATCGCTCTCATCCTTGCAAGGGCACCCAGGGGGTGGAAGTTTTTTCGAACTGCCTACTTCCTCCCCAATGTAATCTCCCTGGTTGCTCTGGCGATGATGTGGAAGGCGATGTATAATCCCGAGTTTGGAGCTATCAATTACCTTCTCAGTAAGCTTGGAATGGAGCATCTCACCCGGAACTGGTTGGGAGAACTGAACTCGGCCCTCCCGGCCCTTATCTTCTCTTACCAGATCTATATTGGGTACTTTATGGTTATCATTCTTGCGGGAACCCTTTCGATTCCCCAATCCTTTTATGAGGCAGCCAAGATTGACGGAGCCAATGTGGTGCAGCAGGAACTCTACATCACCCTCCCGGCGATTCGAGGGATTATGGTAACTGCCGGAACCCTGGCGGTGGCCTTCGCACTGCGCCAGTTTGAGACAACCTTTCTTCTGACCGCCGGTGGACCTGCCAATAGAACCCCGGTTATGGGTTTGTACATGTACAGAAGGATGGCTGGACTCAACTATGGGGAGGCCGCCGCAACGGGTGTTCTTCTCATTGTTCTGGGCATACTCGTGCTCAGCGGAATGCAACGACTCTTCGGCAAATCTGATGCTGTCGAAGATGCCAAACAGTAGGGGGAGACTATGACCCAGGATCAGCTTGCTACAACAGGGCCTTTTGTACAGACTTTGGGAAAGGTCTTGAAATGGTTTGTCCTGTTAACCTATTTTCTTATTACTATTTTCCCCCTCATCTGGTTAGCCATATCGGCCTTCAAGACAAACTTTGAGATCGAAACCGCTCCCTTTTCCCTGCCCCAGGTTTGGCAGTTTCAGAACTTTGTAAGTGCCATTAATGTGTCAGGACTGCATATCTTTTTTATGAACTCCATTATTGTGGCCATTACGGCGACTCTTTTTAATCTTCTTGTAACCTCCCTTGCATCATTTGTGATAGCCCGGGAGGAGTTCCCTCTCCGGAGAATCTATTTTACCCTTATCACCGCCGGGGTCTTAATTCCTATCATTGCTTTTATGGTACCCTACTACACTCTGATTGTGAACTTAAAACTCTTCGATACCTTACCAGCTCTTATCATTACCTATTCAGCAATCAACATTCCCATTTCAATGTTCCTGGTCTCAAGCTTTATGACCACCATTCCAAGAGAGCTTGAGGATTCGGCGGAGATAGATGGCTGCAGTTTTTTCCAGCGGTACTCGAAAATTATCATGCCCCTAGCCAGACCTGGCTTGGTTACTGCTGGAACCTTCAGTTTTATCTACTGTTGGAACGAGTTTATCTATGCCCTGCTGCTCACCTCATCCCGCAATGCAAGAACCGTTCAGTTAGCCATCCGCTTTTTTACTAGTCAGTTCCGAACTGACTATGCAGGGCTCTATGCAGCAATCGTGCTTACCATCATTCCCAGTGTTCTTTTCTACATCTTTATGCATGATAAGATCATTGCCGGTTTGACGGCGGGGGCCGTAAAGGGATAAAAGGCTATGGACATTGATTGGTCTTCTCGTTTTTCCCAATTTGAAAGGGCAAAAGAGTACGGCTTCCATTTCCCTGGTGCCCATCTTCTTGAAGATAAGTGGTTTAAGCCGAAGCCTGGCAGCCACGATGATGGCCCCTTTCATGGACCCTTCCTGGGGCCCTTGGGGGGACCAAACTACAGCAGGGATTTTCATGGACAATTCTCTCGCTGGCATCTTCAGCCGGGGGTCCATCTTGTAGAGACTATTCCTCAGGCCTCTTTTCTTCTCTATGTTAAAGAGGAAAAGAAGCCGGAGGTTTGTCGGTGTGTTGGCAGTGGAGATCCTCCCGGATGGGATAATTACACCCCATCTTTTCCATCATTTCCAGAAAGCTCGTCCAACTTTTCTGCCCTTTTCCCGGTGGCCTATGAACACTACAATGATCAGAGTCTGCCGGTGGAGCTTCTTATGCGCTCCTGGTCACCCCTTACAGCTTCAACTGATGACTCAGCCATGCCGGTGCTTTTTTTCTCATTTTTGATAAGAAACCGCAGCTCTCAGCGCCTTGAAACAGCACTGGCTCATTTCTGGCCCAATCTTCTTGGGTGGAAACAGGGCCGGATAACTGCAAGCGATCGGGGGGGAGCTTCCTGGCCGGGGCAGACCCATAGCGGCAATCGCAATTTCTTGAATTCTCATGGGGTAATCCAGACCCGGCGGGCTGATTTTGCACCCCGGCAGGAGCTGGAGGGGGAGCTCTTCCTGGGACTCAAGGTTTATGGGAAAGAGGTGAACGATGTAAGGGTCACCAGGGAGGCGTGCTTCAAAGCGGACCAGAACGCCCTGGGCATTGATCCGGCGGAACAAAAGTTTACCCAGGGCTGGGTTCAGGAATGGTTCGCTAAATCCGGTACTCTTCCTGAGACGGGTTTAAGCTGGGAGGCTCACTGGCACGAACCTCTTTCTTCAGCCCTTGCTGCAACGCTTCCTCTTGAGCCGGGGGAGTGCTGTGAGCTTCTCTTTATCCACGCCTGGGATCTCCCCTTTGTCACCTTTGGCGCTGGTCGATCCTGGAAGAGAAAGTATACATCCAGGTATGGAACATCGGGTCGAAATAGCAAGACCATTGCCCAGGATGCCTTTACTAAATATGAAGAGTGGAACCGTGATATTACCGAACAGAGTGACACCGCTTTGGCTTCTCTCAAAAGGCAGGGGTGGCCAAAAAGGAGTATCGGGGCTCTCCTGAACGAGCGCTTTTTTCTTACCGGAGGGGGAACAGCCTGGTTGTCCGGGGAGAAGGAGGAAAATGACCTCGTGTTTCCGAAGCCCCGGCTGGATGGGGGGGAGCATTTTGGCATCTTAGAGGGCTTTGACACCGGTTATTACTATTACAATACCTTTGATCTCTGGATCTATGCCTTTCCGGCCCTTACGGATGCTCATCCGCATCTTGTTTCGCTGGTCTTTGATGACTATCTGCGATCCATTTCTCTCATAGATGATAGAAAGCGCCCTGTATATCGGCTTATGGAGTGCAGGAGCATGCTGCTAGAGAATAAAATCCCCCACGATGTGGGTAATCCCATGGAAGATCCCTGGCACGAGCTAAACGGCTATACCATGCGGGACGATCCGAATGTGTGGCGGGATCATAACCCCGGATTTATTATCAGCTTTTTTCTCTACCACGCCCGGTGTGGGAGATCTCCAAGCAGAACTGATTGGGAGCAGGTCAAAAGAGCCTTCTCCCTCATTATCTCCCATGACGAGGATGGGGATGGACTGCCGGAACATAAGGAGTTTGGCGATAGCACCTGGGACGCCCTGGCAATGAGAGGGGTGAGTTGTTTCAGCGGGGGCTTGAGTCTCGCTGCTTATAGTGCCGTAGCTCGGTGGGCAAACCTCTTCGAGGATGAAGAGACCGAGCAGGCGGCTCTATCCCTATTAGAAAAGGGCTCAAATTCATTTGAAAAGGAGCTCTGGAACGGTCGTTTCTACCGTACCGACAGTGCCGGGAGATACCGGGACTCGGTGATGATCGATGGGCTCATCGGCCCTTTTTATGCCGACCTTTCCGGCCTGAAATCCCCCTTACCCCCGGGGCGGATCAAATCACATTTGAGATGGGCCTATGAATTAAACTTTCTCTCCTATAATGAGGGGAAGAGTGGACCTCTTTTGGTTTCAGATGGTTCCGGACGCCGTTTTTCCCCCGATGGCGGTGAAGAGTTGCAAATAAATGAGGTATTAATCGGGTCCGCCTGGCTCTTTACTGCTATGCTCTTCCATTACGGTTTAAAACAGGAAGCGTTCAAGCTTAGCGAAACCCTCTCCAGAGTCTTGTATCAGGAATCAGGTCTACAGTTCAGAACTCCTGCAGCCTGGGATGGGGAGGGGAACTTCCGGGCACCCTTGAATATGCGGCCTTTGTCATCGGGGATAATCCCCTGGCTTTGAAAGATGCTTTAAACATTTTCAGCACCCGGTGGTCGTTTATTATATTTTTTATGGAGATATGTGTATGAGTTTGATCGTGCGCAGAGATAAAGAGAGTCTCTGCATCAATTACAAAGATAAACCTCTTTTGCAGCATAGTGAATTGAAACCGGCCTTTCGTTATGGAACCGGGAAGGGCAGTTTTAGACATCATCATGGTAATTTCCGGATCAAAGAGCTGGGAAAGGCGAAGAAAAGGAAGGGAGAGCTCTCTGCCAAAAGCGAGGCGAGCTCCATAACCGTTATATCCTGCGGGGAAGAGATAGAGATGTGCTTTAAGGAAGAGGAGTCCTATCTTTCCCTCGATTTTTCTCAGGCCGGAGATGCTTTTAACCGGATCGATCTTTCTCTCTCCCTTGATTCTACCGCTGCTATCTACGGCTGCGGTGAACAGTATTCATACCTCAATCTCAAGGGAAAACGGGTACCTCTCTGGAGCCAGGAGCAGGGGATAGGCCGGGGAAAAGGCCTTATTTCCCTATTTGCCGACATTCACAGCGGTGCGGGGGGTGGTCCCTTCAGCACCTACTTTCCCATGACCAGCTTTGTATCCGGTGATGGGCTCTGGGTGGTTGTAGAGACCACCGGATACACGATCTTTGATTTTAAAAAAAAGGATCGCTGCTTGTTACAGTTCTGGCAAGTACCGAAGAAAATCATTATCGGCCGGGAGGATAGCCTTGCTGCGGCGCTAAAAGCCCAAAGCTCCTATCTCGGGCGTCAACCTATGCTCCCCGACTGGACCTACGATGGAATGTGGCTGGGGGTTCAAGGGGGTACCGAAATTGTGGAAGGCAAACTGAAGAAGGCCCTTGATACGGGGGTGGTGGTAAGTTCTCTCTGGGCCCAGGATTGGGAGGGGAAACGGATAACCAGCTTCGGAAAACAGCTTATGTGGAATTGGCGCTACGATCACTCCCTTTATCCTGATCTACCAGGGTATATCGCCGATTTGAAAAGCCGGGGGATTGGCTTTCTTGGTTATATAAATCCTTTTCTGGCAGTGGAGGGGGATCTCTACAGCGAAGCTAAAGCAAAGGGTTACTGCATCCAGCGTCCCGAGGGCGGCGACTACCTGGTGGAGGTTACCACCTTTCCCGCTGCTATCCTGGACCTGACAAATCCTGAAGCGGTGAAGTGGATCAAGGGAGTGATCAAGGAGAATATGATAGGAATCGGTCTTGCCGGATGGATGGCCGATTTTGGAGAGTATTTGCCTACCGATGCGGTTCTCCATTCCGGGGAGTCAGCGGAACTGGTTCATAACCGCTATCCCGTAGAGTGGGCAAGGGTTAACTACGAGGCCCTGGTCGAGGCGGGGCGGCTCGGCGAGCTTATCGTCTTTTTTCGGGCCGGGTTTTTCCGATCGGCAAAAAAGTCTACCCCCTATTTGGGGGGGGGGCGGCGGGG
>CAYMWV010000034.1:14493-24153 GCA_964394395.1 uncultured Sediminispirochaeta sp. | reverse complement strand
GATACAACAGAGAAGGGAGATGTGGCTCTTGTTGATCCGGAAATCCCCGTGGAGACCGAAAACGCCGCAGCCCTGGGGGATGCAAACCGGGGAGTCTACTTTCTGGTCATCCACGTTGAGAAGGCAATACAAATCCCGGTAAGCCGAATCGGCAGTCCGCTCCTCAGGCCGGGCTGGTACGTCTACGCCGGCAGTGCCCGGGCAAACCTGCAGCAGCGCATCGCCCGGCATCTGCGAAAACGCAAGAAAGTGCATTGGCACATCGACCACCTCACCACATCAGCTGCAAAGGTAAAAGCCTTCCCGATTGCCACCTTCAAGGATCTGGAATGCACCCTGGCTGCGGATATAGCCGAACTTGCAGAGGCGTCCCTTCCGGGTTTCGGCTGCAGCGACTGCTCCTGCAGCAGCCACCTCTTCTCTTTTTCCGCAAACCCCCTGCACCGGGAGGCGTTTGTGGAACTGCTCTTTCGGTATCGTCACCGGGAGTTTATGTAAAGCAACCTCTGGCCACCTTCGATGGTCGTGGGCTGGAAAAGGCGGTGCATCGATTTGCGGATGTGGCAGAAAAAAGATATACTTACTGTACTGTTCTTTGCATATGATAGTTAGCACAGGAGGAGATTTCATTGTTTTGGATCATTGATGCTGATTGTAAGCGTTCAAAATCCTTATTTGAGCAGATCCTTACCCTTTGGTCTGCAATACCCGAACTTGAGGAAGCTGCGAAACTGCTTATCCTGGACAGTTATGACTGGAGCATCTTCCGTTCCGGAAGCGTTCTTTATCATACCGATACAAGCCTCTATTTTGAACCGGAAGGTTTGGCCGAACCGGTAAGCGAAAGGGACATCAAAGAGCTTGATCTTGCATCGTTATCCAAACCTTTTCGGTCCCGGATAAGCACACTTCTATCAGATTGGAAACTCCTCAAAAAGGTGGGATTGATACAGAAACGAAAAATCCTCCTGCTCCGAAACGGAGATCTGAAAGGAATCTGCCGCTTTGAGAGAATATCGTTCTCGCTTTTTTTCGAGGGAGGAGGAAAAGAAGAAGAAGATAGGGAACAGAAAAGCAGGAAGAGCTCAGATCCACTTTCTGAAATCTGGAGGCTTACCCCCCTTAGAGGTTATGAGGATGAAACATGGGAGGTAATCCAGTTTCTTAGTTCAACCCTTACACCGCTGGAAGAAGAAAGTCCGGTGCGGCTTACCCTGGGGAAGATCATCGACCTGGGAGAAGAGGAACTTCCGGTTCAGGACGATGAAGATATCGCCCCCACCGTTTTTTCCATGATAGTACACCGGCTTCGCTTAGCCCGCAGCTATGAGAGGGGAATCATTGAAGATATCGATCCTGAATGCCTTCACCAGTATCGGGTCAATCTGAGAAAAGTACGATCCCTCCTCTCCCTGACGAAGGAACTTTTCCCTGAAGAGAAGGAACGTTATCTGCGGGCAGAATTGGCGGAGATCATGAAGGCCACTAATACCTTACGAGACCTGGATGTTCACGCACTGGAGGAACAGTGGTATAAGAGTACCGTAGCGGACCGATTCCGCCCAGCTCTTAGTCACTTATTTTCTCAGCTCCTTGATCGCAGAAGTGAGGAGGCGGCCAGGCTCTCCGGGATACTATCCTCCAGGGAATATGAAGAGCGGATAGAAGCTTTATGCTCCCTTCTTGAAGAAAGGCCCCCTTTAACCGGAGTCAAAAACCAAGATGGAGAGTGGGATGTGTACAGCTACGTTCAAAAGCGCTTCAACACCCTTTTACAAAGGATCGAAAAAAAAGCAAAACCCATCGGTAAGAAAAGTCCGGATAGGAAGATCCATCAGCTGAGAGTCATGTTCAAAAAAATACGCTATCTGATCGACTTTTTTAAACCACTCTTTTCCGGCAAAGCGTACCGGAAGATCAAGGAAGAGATACGGCGCTGCCAAAACATCCTCGGTGAATTCAACAACCTTTCCGTCCAGCTTACCTTCATGGAGGGGCAAATGGAATCGGTAGGCAAGCACGCCGATGCTCCAGAACTGCTGCCTGCCCTTGGTGCTATCATTCAGGAACTGAACAAACGAAAGAAGATGATGAAAGACCTATCGATTACACAGATAGAACATTTCAGTTCTGTGAGCTCAGGGGAGAAAAACAGAAAAGGGAGGATGAAATGAAAACAGTATCACTTTTCAGCATTAAAGGGGGTGTGGGAAAAACATCCGCTGCGGTCAATATCGCCTGGGGGGCAAGCAGGGGAGGAAGAAGAACGCTGCTGGTCGATCTTGACCCTCAAGCCGCTGCAGGTTTTTATTTCCGGGTTAAGGCCGGGAAAAAGAGCAGGTCTGACGATTTGCTTGGGAAAAAGAAGAAGGTGCTCTCCCTGATCAGGGAGAGTGATTATCCCGATCTGGATATCCTTCCGGCTAAAGAGGGCTTGAGAAATATCGACCGAAAACTGGATGGAGAAGATCACAAGCGCGAAGTTTTTGATCATATGTTCAGCCGGTTCAAAAAGGATTACGACCTCTTGGTGATAGACTCTCCTCCCCATTTCGGTCTCTCCAGTGAAAACCTGTTCAGAGCATCGGACAGCCTCCTGGTTCCCATCATTCCTACCACCCTCTCCATACGAACCCTGGAACAGCTTATCGATTTCTTTAAACGCAAGGATATCTCCCCTTCAAAGCTGATCGCTTTCTATTCAATGGTAGATCGCCGCAAGAAGCTGCACCGTGAGATAGCTGATCAAGCAGCCAGGGACGATATTTCCTTTCTTTCCTCGTCAATACCTCTCTCAAGCGATGTGGAACAGATGGGGCTGAAACGGGAGCCGGTGCTCACCTTCTCGAAAAGCAGCAAAGGAGGAAAGGCCTTCGAGGATTTGATTGGGGAGCTTATAGAGAAAGGGGTCATCTAACCACTGCTGAGAATTGGCTTCAAATGATTAATCTTCTCTGCCTGGGGACTGTTCATTGCGTGCCAAAGGTCCCAATCCTGCTGCAGGCCCAGCCAAAAATCAGCGGACATACCCAGGACACGGGATAGTCGCAATGCTGTGTCCGGAGTCACCGAACGTCTGCCTTTAATAATTTCATTGAGACGAGGGTAAGAAACACCCAGGTGGCGAGCAAGTTCTGTTTGTGTGATGCCGAGCGGCTTGACGAACTCATCTAAAAGCATTTCCCCGGGATGTGTCGGTGGACGTTTTCCCGGAAGCCGTCGCCCGACATCAATGGTAGTCTGAAATTTCGATCTGATAGGCATGCCCATCCTCCCATGTAAAACAAATGCGGTATTTTTGATTAATACGTATGCTATATTGGTTCTCCCGGTCTCCCTTTAAGTGTTCAAGACGGTTACCAGGAGGCACTTTTAGTTCCATGACATCTCGAACGTGGTTGATTTGATCCAACTTGCGTCGAGCCACTGGCCAAATAGCTTTGGGGCATCATTTTCTAGCGTCCTGAGATGACACCCCATCGAAGACATCCTCCGTTCCAGTGTACTTAAAGGACTTTATCACGGATCATATTATAACGGTATCCGTTATAATTATCAAGCCCCAGAACCCACTTTTTTTATCCCCACATGCCGTGGGACCCGCCTTCGGATAAGCAGATAAAACAGCGATGCCGATGGTATAGCTTTGCCCTGTCATGATTGATCCTCTGCCGCCGCTTCCCGGGACGGCTCCACAAAGGTATTGAACCTGTCGAGTTCGAGAATGGCATCATCGGTGTAGCCTGCCGGCTTAATCCGCATCGCTTCTATGAATCGGGCCCAGTAGTTCACCTTGGCCGAGAGAGCAGCAATGGCAACAATCTCCTCCTGGTTAAAGAGGGCCCGCATCTCCTCAAGCAGTTGTCCCTCGAAACGGACCGGGGTGCAGGTCATGGCTGCAGCATACTTGAGGGCTGCTTTCTCTTCAGCCGAGAAACTGGCCACTTCATCAATATGAACGGAACCGCCGGGCTCTACCACAGCCTGCATGGCCCGGATTTCCTGGGTGGTAATGTTGTGATCCTTATATTTCCAGGAGTTCACATCGATGGCAAAGGGGCTGCTGGCGTGGTAGGAGACCTGCATCCGCAGGAGGTAGACCATCCGGGGGGTGAGGATCTTTGCCGCTCCCTTTTCAGTGTAAAGCTCCAGGGCCCCTGCGGCCACCCCAAGATTGGTAGACCAGGTGAGTACCCTTCCGGGAACTACCTCCTTCTCAAACTCCTTCTCCGCCCGACGCAGGAGAATCCGGGAGAAGAGGGGGATCTTCTCCGGAGGGAGAACCAGACTTTTTCTGCTCTTATCAAGCTCCGCAGTCCATGCAGTGCCACCTCCGGAAAGGGGGTCACTCTCTTGGGCAACCGGTCTCTTGTCCACGGTTTTACAGGCTCCCAGGGCCATAAGCAGGATGAGGCTTTCCAGCACTGCCTTGAAACCTCCAGCCCTCTTTTTCGTTCCTTTTTGTTTTCTGTTCATGGTAACCTCCTAATTTGCAGATGATCTGCACGCTCTTCATATCTTTCAAGAAACTGGTTGAGGGCTTTCACCCGGGACTGCACCGTTTCATACCGTTCTGCCAGATAATCCGCCCCCTCCGGAGTCAGGGCGTACACTTTCCGGGCAGGTCCACCCCCGCCGGATTTCAGGCAGGAACTTACGTAACTTTCCTTCTCCAGGTTACGTAATATTCGATAAACCACCGCCAAATCGGGAATGAAGGATGCGGGCATTTGATCAGAGAGCACCTTGAACAACTCATAACCGTGCCTCGGTTCTTCGCCCACACTCAAGAGAAGCACAGCCTGCAGAAGACCGTGAACCCGCAGCTCCTCATCCCGGCGGCAAGGGCGATACAGTTCCTTCTTTTTCTTTTCCTTCATCTGCCCATCCTGTTCCTTTGCATTGCTTACTATCTATAATATATCACTATTTTTTTACTATCAATAGTGATTATATATTAGTATACAATTTCTTAATGATTGCCACCCCCTTCCCCCAAAGCCTATAATGCTCCAATGATCACTACACCACTGCTTTTCTGGACACTCCTGGCCATCTTCAACTTCGCTGTACAAATCGCCTATTTTTGTACACACCGAAGCAAGTGCTTGTTTACTGCAAAAAGGGTAAGCACCCCACTGCTCCTCTTTTCCGCCGCAGGAGTATCTCTCTTTCAGCTCATCCAACTCAAGCTGGCAGGGCCAGTGGGGCCCGAACAGATTCTACCCATGGTACTGCTCATCGCCATGGGAATCGGGGAACTGGGGATCGAGGGTTCCCAGGTGGTGGAGGCGAAAGAGAACCCGAACGGGATCGATGATACCGGGGGGAAAAGCCCGGTTTCGGTCATCCTTGCAGGGGTGCTTTTTCTTCTGGTCAATGTGGTGTTGGGGGTGTATCTTCTTCTGAGTCACGGCAGTTCGGCTTCATTGGCTCTGTCAGCAGGCGCTGCAGGGGCGGTTTTGATCGTACTCACCCTCCTGCTGATTATCGCCCGGCCACCGAAGCGGGAGCAGATTATCATCTACGGCATCGGGGTGGCAATTCTTGCCGCCGGTGCGGGTGCTGGTATGATCGGCAGGGCCGGAGGAACCCTGGCCCAAGCAGCGGCGGTTCTTACCATAAGCGACACCCTGGTACTGATCCGGATGGCTTCGGGTTGGAAGAAAAGCAATCCGCTACACCGGAGAGTGCTCTTGCTTTTCCTGCTGGTCATCCTGCTCCTCTACTATCTTTTTATGGTGCTGATGGCAGGGGGCTTTTAAGGAAAGTGATAAAATCCCGGGAACTCCAGAGGCCGCCGCCCTTGCCGGGGAGCTTGCCGGCAAGCTCCCCGGCAAACTTTTCATTCCAGGCTTCAATAAGCTTATCCGCTTCGGCGTGATAGCTGCTGTGACAATCCGAAAGAAGGATAGTCTCAAAACCGGAAGCAAGAGAACCCCGACAGGTAGCACGGATGCAGCCGTGGGTGGTAAGTCCCGCAATCACAACTCTTTCTATTCCGGCCGCCTTCAGAGACCTCCCAAGACCGGTCCCACTGAAGGCATCACCCCGATCTTTATAAAACCGTTTTGCTCCTTCAGCAATCTTGATCCGGGGATGGATATTCCATCCATCACTCCCCTGTTTCAGGATCCCCTTGTTTGCATGCTGAACATAAAAGCAGTGCAACCCATGGATTTCACAAACCTCGATGCAGGAGTTTACCCGGTCGATCAGCTCCTCCCCCCGGTAAACCGGCTGGGATGTCCCAAAGAGTCCTTTCTGGATATCCACCACCAGAAAGGCAGTTGTTTTCTTATTCATCTTCCCACCATACAGGAGATCCGGGAGGGATGCTATTCAATTGCTGCGAAGGATTTTGCCATTCTTGCTATCCACCCACTACGGTCACAGGTTTTCCTTCATACTCCCGATTTTCCCAGTAGAGGCGACTCTCCCAGGAAGATCTTCGGGCCGCCGGGGTACGATCAAATACCACGAGGTAAGCATCAGCAGCAAATGGGGAAAGGCTTCAGTGTAGCCAGTTTTATTCTCCCATGCCTCTGAATGACGCCGCCAGAACTTCTGAAACTGCCGTAAGAGCTCATCCATATTCAGAGCACCATTCGGTTTTCGCCAGGGGAATTCCGGGGGAGGGATGGCAGCCTGCATCCCCTGGGAGAGAATACGAGCTATGGTCTCCCGATAGATGGGGTTGGCAATTTCGGGGTTTCCACCCTCCATGGTCACCAAACCAAGATCCAGGGCGAGTCGAAAATCATCACCTTCGGCTATCAGGGGATTTATCTCTCCGGTAATAATAACCTCTACAATTTGCCGTATTCGGGGATCTTTGATATATCGATCCAACGGGGCCCGGACCAGCCGGGCTTCAGGAGGGAGGGTGTAGTGCCGTTCCGGGTCGCAAGGGGTGGTGGTATTAAAAAAGCGTGCCATATCGAAAGGTACTCTATAAGGCGCTTGATAACAAGAGAGAAATGGCTCTCCAGTATCTCAGGTTCAGCATCTACACCTTAGAGGGTATCCAAAGCAAAAGCAAACAGCAGCGCCTGTTTAAGCTCCGGCATGCGGGTAAGCGGCAAGGTGGTGATCAAGGAGCCGAGTTTTTCTTTTGAAACCGTCTGGATATGGTCCAGGTTGATGAGGCAGTCCCGGGCCATTCCGTCCCGGGGACCCAAGAGTACTTCTGTCGGGATCTGCCGGATGATACTGGCGATAGGAGCAATGGTCACCTCTTCCAGGTAATCAATAATTGATGATCTGGTGAGAATCAAGACAGGCCGTTTTTTATCGGGTAGCAGAAACTAGTACCAGCGAATTTCACCCTGATTCATTAATCGACCCACACCTGCTCATCTTCCCAGTCATCGAATTCACCTGGCTGGGACGGTTGTTTCCTGTACCCGGCTATGTGACGTTGCACCCGTTCCCGCTCCCGGTAGTAGTCGAGCATCTTGCGCAATGCTTCTCTGGTAAAGGCAGATCGGGAAGTTCCCATCTTTTCCACCTCCTCATCAACCTCATGAACCAGCTCATCATCCAGGGTCATCTGTATCGTCTTCATCCGTCCCACCTCATGAATAGCTATAACTATCCATATAATAGTACACTTGATGGCCTGGAAAGGATGAAGAGTTAATAAAAAGGGCCATTCCCGTGAAGGAACAGCCCCTTATTCATGTATTCATGGCAACCTACTTTGTTTAATCGGTTGACCTGTCTTATCCTGCTTAATCAACCAAAAAATCGAACCGGGGAGTGATGGTGTAATTCTGTCCAGCTTTGACACTAACGTAGCTCTCCACAGAGAGCCCACCGGAGCTGATCCTGACCAGGTGAGTCCCCTCCTCCACCTGGGTGGAGAAACCGTTGATTTTAGTCTCGTTGATGAAGAGGTCGATCCGGGCCATGGGGTTTCCCGTGCTGTTGTTGAGAAGGGTCGATGGGATATCCACCTTGAGCCGGGCGTAGAGGGGGTCCAGGGAGACATAGAGCCTTTCTGCGTCGTTGAGATTGATCCTTCGGCTGTACTCACGAAAGCCCGGGGCAATTATCCGCAGGTCGTAACGACCCTCGGGGAAATCACCTCTGAAGGGAATATTCCCGCTTAACGAGCCATCCACAAAGACCTCGGCCCCCGCAACATTCCCATTAATGGAAAGCTGATGCTTTTTTGGAAGCTGAACCGGTGGGGCGGATCCGCTCAGGTTGATATTCAGGTTCATCGCCCGGGATCCGACGGTGATCCGCCGTTTAAACTCGGGCCGCCCCGGTTTTACCACCTTAAGCTCGTAGTTACCAGGTTCTATCTGAAACTGATACCTGGGGGTGGCCAGACCGATCATCCTGCCGTTGATGTAGACCTGGGCGGGAGCCTCACTGGCGATGATGGTTACCGAGGTTTTCCGCTGGGCAAAGAGAGCCCCCACAGAAAAGATGGTAAAGAGGAGAAGAAAGAAAAGAAAAAGCCTTTTTTGTCGGTTCATACCGTTACTCCGTTCTTCTTGTATTCTGTTATCGATACAAAAGCCGGCCTTCGGTGAAAGCCGGCTTTTTTCCAAGAGCCTTGCAGCACCCCGTTAGAGGATGATCTTGCCGCCGAGGATTACTTTGAGATCGTCCAGGTCAAAACGGGCAGGCGTATACTCTCCCAATTCATCAGTTTCAATCTCCGGTTGCCCTACTTCACTGTGATACTGAACCTTGGCAAAGAGTCCAAGGCCGCCGAGGTTAATACCCAGCCCAGCTCCGACATACCAGTAGTTGGTTCCCTGGATCATGATGGGTTCTTCCTCTTCTGCTCCATAGAATTGAGTTGCCTCTGTATCATCAGTATAATCATCATCATACCAGCCAGCATTAATATTCTTTGAGATAAGCCCCAATCCGCCTTCCAGAAAGGGATCAAGGAAAAAAGTGGTTCCGAAGAAGTGGTAGGAAAGACCGAGGCTGATATCAGCGTCCATCATCTCATACATAATCTCACTCATATCCGTGTCATAATAGTAGTCTTCATAGAAACTGAAATAGGTGTAGAGTCCAAGGCCTACTTTGTCAAAAAGCAGCTCCGCATTGACTCCATAATAGATGCCTTCGCCCCTCTCAAACCGAGCCCAGATCTCATGGCGGTCGGAAGCGTTGAACTCTTCCTCCCCCATATAGAGTGCTCCGGAAGCTCCGAATGAGAGATTAAGCGCAAAAGCGCTGCTTGCTGCTATGAGACTCATCAGCAGCA
This sequence comes from uncultured Sediminispirochaeta sp., assembly GCA_964394395.1. Taxonomy (GTDB): domain Bacteria; phylum Spirochaetota; class Spirochaetia; order DSM-16054; family Sediminispirochaetaceae; genus Sediminispirochaeta. The sequence continues at coordinate 14,915 of CAYMWV010000034.1, read as the reverse complement.
GAATAGTTATTTTCTTTGTCATACTTGTCATGGCATTCTCCTTGTCTAAGGTTTGTGTACCAGTGTATGATACTCCTTTTTGAATGAAATTTCCAGATAATCGAGAAAAAACCTGATTTTTAACGTTCTTCTCACTGGGAAACTCCACTCTTCCAGCTCCTGTTCAACAGCGTGATGATATTCAGGCATTGCCATACGGATGTACAGTGGACAGTTGGTTTTGTGCCTTATCGAAGAGCCTCAAGCACCACCTGCTTCTCAGAGGCAAAGAGGATGACATCCAGGGCGTTATCCAGCTTCTCCAGATCGGTACAGGTGCAGACAGTGGCAGCATCATCTTCGGTGAGACTAAACTTTTTCTCCAGCTGGTAGAGCAGTGTTTCCTGTTTTCCTTCCTGTTTTCCTTCTTGTCTTCCTTCTTG
>CAYMWV010000034.1:0-14393 GCA_964394395.1 uncultured Sediminispirochaeta sp. | reverse complement strand
GGTAGAGCAGTGTTTCCTGTTTTCCTTCCTGTTTTCCTTCTTGTCTTCCTTCTTGCAACCCTTTCTTGCGTCCCTGGGTCTTCCCCTGGGCCACTCCTTCGTTCCATTTCTTTTTTAATACCCGATCAAGTTCCTGTGCCAGCATGGGCATCCTCCTCTCTTTAATGTACTTCGTTACCTGCCGGTTTTCAATACCCCGGTAGGAGAGTAGTCCCTCAATATACTTTGAAAGCAGGTCCGTTACTTCGGTATCTTGCCTGCTCATCTCATTGAGTATCCCGATTATGGTTTTTGCAGCTGCTTCCGTTGCTTCCAGGTTCCCAACCCGATCCAGTCGAATGAAGGCGCCTACCGCTCCTTTTAGCCGGGAAAGCTGCTGGTCATCATATCTGCTTTCGTCCAGAAGGAAGTAACAAAAGCCGGGGATATAGGGTCGTAAACTCTCAGGCAGATTCGGGAAACGGGAGAGGAGACAGGGCTCTTCCCGCCAGGGCGTGTTTCCATTGTAAATAACAATGGGTACCACCGGATGGAGTGGCCGAAGCCTGTCGCTCCCTTTTACATGCTGCCTCCGATAGACCCGGGAAAGGTACTCCAGGAGGCGGAGGCTGATGGGATCGTTGCCATGCTGAAACTCTATTAGGAGATAGATCGATAGTCCTGGTCCCCCGCTTTCAAGTGCTTCAAAACTGACTAACAGGTCGTTAAAACGGTTGGGTTTTCCGATCTCCTTATGCACCCCATCTTCTATCCGAATGGAGGAAAGATCCAGGCTGCTTACCCACTCTTCCCGGATGATGTCGGTGAGCAGCGACTTAACAAAGCTGGGGTGGCGAAAGAGCTCCACCATTCCCCGGTCATAGAAATTCTTTTCCATCCTTGCTCCTTTCCTTTGTACTTCTACCTAGATAGATACAGAAAGGGCATCGATGGTTCATTTTCTGGCGATGCGGCAGGGGGCGCAGCGAAAATCCCGCAGCCCTTCGAGGCGCTGCGGGGCGATCGGCAGTGAGCCCCAAAGGCGGCGCCGGAGCCGGTGGGGGCGGGAGCACCCACCGGCTCGAAGGGTGAGAAATTGGAGCGGAGCACCCGGTGCTCCCGGCCGGAGGGGCGGCGCTTCGGCGCCCTGGAGGCCGGGAGGAGCCGCCCGGAGAGGGCATAGGAAGATGCCGACCAAAGCAAGTTACCAGGATAACGGATTGGAGTTGAGACCGGGGCTGCTCTTTTCGGGGACCGGGGTATCTGGGGCGGTGTAGCGGCCCTGGTCGGATTGGCGCAGGAGGCTGGGGATGTCGACGCCGAAATCGGTGACTGCGGGGAGGAAGATTGGGGTGCGGCGGTTGCGCTGGAGAATGGCCGGGGTCTGGCGGCGATGGGAGCCTTGTGCTACCTGGGAGGCGATGGGGATAAAGAGTTCGTCCAGATCGATGAAGCCGCTGAGGTCGGCATCGGAGCTGCGGTCAGTGAGGGTGACCAGAAGGGATTCGGCGAAGAGGCGGTTGCGGAGTTCGGGGTTGGCGAGACTTTCCTGGCCCGGGAGTCGGGAGATGATGATCGATGCACCGGGGTCGGAGAGGGGATCGGTGAGGATGGCCCGGCTTCTGTAGAGTTCGGTGGCTTCCCGGGTGGTTGTGGCCCGAGAGGTGGTGGTGGAGCGACGGGGGACGGTAGAGAGGGTTTCTTCGAGGGGTGCAGGGTCCAAGAGGATGAGGCGGCGCCGGGCCGGGGTGGTGTCGAATACCGAGAGGATCTGTTGGTACGAAAGGGGGTGCAAACCGGGCAGCAGGAGGTGCCAGCCGGTTTCGGGGGTGAAGGTGCTGCGGGCGGCTATGAATAAGACGGCAATGTCATCTTCGGTGGTTTGGGAGAAATACTCCTTGATCTGGCTGATTGTTCGGGGTGTCACTTCCCGGTTTGTGAAGAGTTTATGTTCCAGGGCAAAACTGCGATGGAAGACCACATTGTCAAAGTAGATCCGCAGGTCCCGGGCGTCCTTGGCGGCGAAGGGGAGCTTGAGACTGTTCGCATTATCCCTTTGCGGGGCAGGGCCGGTGCTGAGGTCATAGTCGGAGACAGAGTCGTTTTTGTCATCTTTGTCGTAGTCGGAGACGCCCACCCCGGCAAACCACGCTTCACCGGCTTTCGCTTTCTTCACCTCTCCCCAGGTGAATACGGGATGGGAGATAAGGCCGGCGGAATCGAGGGTGGTCACCTCCACCCGGTTGAACTCTTCGTAGAGGGTGATGGGGTGGGAGATGATGGTGGGGTCGCTTGTTCCGCTGGGGGCAGAAGAGGGGGCGGTTGAGGATGAAGTCCTGGATGCGGGGGCAGTGGGGGCGGTGCGTTCGGCGGTGGCGGGTAAGGCCCTGCCCGGAAAAGGAAAGAGCGGGACGCCGTTTACCTTGATCTGGTAGTAGAGCGGAGTGGCAGGGGTAGTTGGTACTGCGGGGGCCGGGGTGCCGGGTTTGGAGCTTGCTTGCAGAGGGGCCCTTGGGCTGCCAGGGGTGATGGAAAAAACCAGATTCATTTCGCTTTTCATATCGGTGATGCGGGTGGTTTTAGCGGAGAGGATACGAAGCTCCGGAGGGAGGGGGGCGTCCAGGAGAGGAATGGGACGGAGAGGCTCGGGGCGTGAAGAGGCGGGGGAGCGGTCCGGGAGTTTCTCTTTTAGAGCAGCGGTACGCCGAAGGCGATGGCTGCGATACCACTGGATGGTGTCAGAAGAGGAAGGTGCGGCACCCGAAGATTCAAGCAGCAGATCTGGTGCGTTGGAGGTGTAGAGGAACTGTTCTGCCAAAAAGAGCGTTCCCGGGCTGGGGCTTAGGCTGGAGAACAAGCTGGGCGCCGCATTTACAAGCCCTAAAAGGCGGCCAGCATTGGCAGAACCGGAGAAGATGCCCCGATCACTCCAGGAGATCCATCCATCCCGGCCCGAGGCGGTTTCGATCCATTGAAGCGGCCTGGGAGGAGGGGCATCCAGGTCCAATGAAGCGTTACCGGCGGCCGGGGTGTCTCCGGGGGTGTCATCGGGGGAGGCGATGGGGCGGATGCGAAGTCGTTTCTCATCCGGAAGGAGTTCCAGGAAGGTGTCCGTATCTGCTGCCAGCAGTTTTGCACCGGGATCGGTAGCTGCAAGGGGGTGGATATCACCATGTTCCAAATCCAGCAGGAGATAGCCGGGGAGTACCTGCTCATTGGTGAGGGGGCGGCGGCGGAAATCTACCTGGATGAGAGCTTTGGTTCCCCCGGGAAGGAGCTGGATCTCCCGAACCTGGTGGGGGATGGAAAATAGTTGCTTTTTGGTCACTCCGACAGGGGTTTTTCCGGAAAGCTCTTCAGAGCTCTTCATCAGCATGCCCGCAGGGATCTGTTTGGGAAGGGGTATAGGCAGATCCAAAAGAAGAAGCTTTTCAGGTGGAATCTCTTGTGAAGAAGAGGATAGACCGGGTGAAACGACCTGAGCCAGGAGACGCAGGGTACCATCCTCCAGGGAAATCGTGTGGATCGCCTGTAGGGAGATGTTTTCCGGAAAGGGCAAGCGACGTGATTGGAGAATCGAAAGATTGGGGGAAAGGGAGAGAATCTCCAGCCCCTTCGAAGAGATGAGGAGTAGCCGGCGGCCAGGCTTGTCAGGGAGGCTCGGATTATCAGGGAGACTTGGCTTGTCAAAAAGATCCGGGGTGTCAAAAATAAGTGTTTCTGGAGAGGCAATGGAGCTCTTTCCAAGGGAGTTGAGGGAGAGCGTTGAAGAGATGTGGGGATTGATTCCTGGATTGTATAGCTCCGGCAGGATAGTGTGCAGCAGATCGCCGGCAGTGGTTAGGAGAAAGAGACCATCAGCCCCGTCAGGAAGCAGGGATGTAATCGGAGACGGGGTATCGGGCAACTGGAAGCGACTGGTGAGGTTGCCCCCTCGGTCCCGCAGCTCAATCCTGTCCCGGTAGAGCAGGAGAATAGTTCCCTGCTGAGCCATTTCATATCCCGAAGGAAGGATAAGCGAATCGATTATCCGGTTCATGGCCCCCGGGAAGCGGTGCAGAATAAGGCCCCGCAGGTCGTCATAGATCATCAGATTTCCCCCAGCTGGAGAGATCCTGGAGAGGTAGAGGGGGCCGGCGGGGATGGGGAAAAAGGCGATGGATGCGGGGCGGGAATCGCTTCGGTAGAGCCGAAGGGATGTTTCAGGCATGGCTGGGTCGATTGTGTAGAGTTTAAGGATAGGGGTATCCTGGCCTCTCTTTGGCTCCATAATCAAGGCGATTCGGGCTTTCGCTATCTCCTCTTCAGGGAATTCTGTTTTATCTACAGAGGGTCCTGTGCCCCATCCCGGATCGAGATAAAACGAGTGGACTCCGGCAGCTTCGATCTCCCGGATAAAGCGAAGTGCTGGGGATTGATAATGATTGTCGGTGAGTTCCCAAAGGCTCAGCCGCCCCTCCGCTGTCCTGGTTAGAATGAGCTTGGAAGAGAGAAAAGCGATTTTGGATATTCCGGTAAGATCACCGATGATCTTACAACGATCGATAGTGCTCCCAATGTCATGCGATCCATCAGCTTCATGAGATGTATCAGCCCCATGAGGGTAGAGAAACAGCTCCCCGGTGGATGTGGCAAGGAGAAGCCGCCTTCCATCGGGACTGAAAGCGCCATCCACCATGGTCTGTCTCCCCCCGGGAAGGGAAAACTGTGCCAGCATTGCTCCACTTCGGTCATCCAGAAGAAGCCCTCCCCCATCAGCAAAGCCTAGCAGGAGTGTAGCTCCTCTCTCCTGGCCCTCCCCGATGGAGGGAGAAGAAACAAGCGAAGAGATCTCCCGGTCCGAAGAGAAGAGAGGCAGCGGCCCTGTTTCCTTTTCCAGCGGGTTCCCCCCCTGGAGATTTTCTTCCCGGGAATTTCCTTCCCGGCCCCCCTCCTTCCATGCACCGTCACCAAACCCGGGAGAACCACCATAGCGGGGAGAGGGGAAGAGGGAGACCAGAAGCTGCTTTCTGTCCCGGGAAAGATGAGCAAGCCGCCCTTCGCCGGAGAGCAGAACAAAGGGGGTGTGCATCTCACCCCTTAGCTCAGTTTCATTACTATCCCAGGGCAGGATTCCCAACAGCACCCCGTCACCCCGCCAAATGCGAATAGCCTCCTTATCGGCAGCAGCGATAGTGAGGGCGGAAAGATCCGCCGGAGATGCACCGGGTTTCCGGCTCCAGGATACCCTCTCTGGAGCCGTTTGATGGCCATCCTGGAGGAGAAATGGGGATTCCGGCAGGGGGGCGGGAATATCGTAAACAGGAACAGGCTGAGCCTCCCCGTCGGGGCTGAGTTTTCGCCGAGAGGGAGCATCAGAAGCACAGGCTGTACATATCATCACAGCAGCAGTAAGGAGATATGGGAGAATGGGAAAACGTTGTTTCAAAGAGTTTGGTCTCATACACTATGTATCGGACGCAGGAGAATAGTTTTAACTTTTTCATTCTGTCGATTATATTATAGAGTGTCCCCGAAATAGCGCAAAAATGGGGAGCCAAGAGAAGCTAAGTCCCTATTTGTCCTCGATCTACATACTTTAGTTGAAACCATTTTTCCTGTAGTGCCGTATCTCAGGCCTATCTTGATAGAGACTAAGCTTTTCCAGGCAATGTTTGCGCTATTTCGGGGACACTGAGATTATATTAAGCCGGTGGAGCACTCAGGGCTCAGCCTCAGGGTTCAGGCTCAGGACTCGGGGTTCAAGGCTGATCCGCTTTTTTCAACTGGATTTTCCTGCCGATCTATTGCATACTCATCTCCATGGAAGCAATCACAGACAGAGTAAGACTCCATAACGGGGTGGAGTTCCATCCCCGGCTGGTGCAGAACGAGCTCCTTGAATGGTGCAGAGCCCGGGGAATTCAGGTTCAGGCCTGGAGCCCTTTCATGCGGGGCGAGGTTTTTTCAGAACCGCTTCTTCTGGAACTTGCCGGAAATCACGGGAAAAGCGTAAGCCAGGTGGTATTGCGGTGGATCCTGCAGAAGGGGATCATCACCATCCCAAAGTCGGTCCATCCTGAAAGGATTCGGGAAAACGCTGCTGTTTTCGATTTTTCCCTCTCCGAAGAAGAGATAGCCTGTATTGATGCCCTTGACCGGGGGCAGCACCTGGGACCCACCCCGGATAATTTCGAAGAATATTTCAGGAGGATAGGCCGATGAAGCATATTCCCGCCATCGACACATTGCAGGTGCCGGACCGGAAGGAGCTCTACCTTACCAGCCACCCCCTGGAAGGATTGCCGGAGGATGCGGGAGAGGAGAAGGAGCTGCAGCGAATCTCCCATTTTATTGAAGCGGCCTGCGGACTCGGGGTTAAGACCATCACGATACTCCTGCCGGAAGAAGAGCTTAAAAAGGCGAGTCACGGCCGTAACCTGATGGGCCTTTACCGGGATGCGGGGTTGGAGATTCTCCACTACCCTCTGGAGAATTTCTCTATCCCCGATGCTATCGACCTCTTCGATGCCTTCATCGAAGAGATCCTAAAGAGGTTGAATAGTGAACCTCTTCTTATACACTGTCTCACCGGTTGCGGAAGAACCGGGATGACTGCTTCGGGGGTTTTGGTGCGCCTAGGCTTTCCGGTCTCCGATGCTATTGAACAGGTGAATCAGGCCCGACCAAGCTCTACCCACACCCTGCAGCAGATTGTTTTTCTGAAGGATTATCGGAGGTGGTTGGAAAGGGAGAAACCGGTCCCTTAAGCCTGATCACTGAAGCGGCCTTTTAAACAGGCATCTTGTTTTTGGAAGAATCGACAAGCAGCTCCATCTCCCACTCCCTCTCCTCACCGGGGGACCACAGAACAGAGTGACCAAAATGCTCAGCTTTTTCCGGTGAATCCATAGGGGCCGTGGCTGGCTCCGGGGCAAAATTATGCTGCTTACCCCAGGCCCCATTATTGATCCAGAAACCGAGCCAGGGAAGCTGTTCCGCTGAAAAATTGAGGGCCAGAGTGCCCCGCCGGTCCTGTATGGCCATCCCTCCGGTAGTTAAAGGAGTTTCGTTATAGAATTTCAGGCAGGTACCCCGGGGAAGAGAAGCGGGTCTGTAAGAAAAGGGATGGCTCTGCTCAAGAACATCACTGTTGAGCCGGTCCAGGGGGGAAACCGCTCCGTAAGGGCCGAGAAGCTGACCATCATCCATAGCCTGACGAAGGTGCCCCATAGATTCAGGGAAGAGGAGTACCGTTTCATCATAAAAGGTAAAGAGGGGATGGGCTGCCCAGAGGGCAGGAAAGGGTGCTAACGAGTGGCTTTCAACCCTGTAGCTGATGCGAACGCTCCCCCGGTCCAGCAGGATGGTCCTCTGGAAACTCCATTCCGGGCTGTGACAGGCCAGAGTAAGAAGCTCCTTCCCCTGCTCCAGAATCTCCCAGGGCTGACTCCAGAGCCTGCCGTGGTCGGGATCAAAATGGGGATTCCCTGCGGAGTCCACCCACCTGTGGGGCAAGATGGTGGGGAACATCTCATCAAAGCCGAAGCTCTCCTCTTTGGTAAAGGGGGGATAGCCGCCATTTTGCTCAGCCCCCCCGGGAGGTTCTCCCCCGGAAGGCTGTTCCGCTGGAGGCTCTCCCCCGGGAGGCTCTCCCCCAGAAGGCTCTCCCCCGGGCGGTCGGCTTGTGCGGGCCCCTCGAAACGCTCTGGTCTCCTGAAGCTCCTCTGCTGCCGGGCCTTGATATAACCATTCACACTCACCGGACTTATCAAAAAGGGATGCAATTTTTCCGCCCCGTCTGGGGAGAATTTCCAGAGAAAGTGCTTCATTTTCCAGCAACACGCTCCCGGCCACGGTTATTTCCCCACAACCGTATCTACCAGGGCGTGAAAGTTCTCCATCGGGGTATCAAGCTGAACGTGGTGGGTGGGACCGATTATGAGTCCGCCCCCCTTCCCTACCGTTTCAATCCGCTGCTTCACTTCGGTGCGAACATCCTCGGCAGTTCCGTAGGGTAGAGTGTGCTGCTCATCGATGGTTCCCCAAAAAGAGAGCTTATCCCCATACTCCCGCTTCAGTTCCGCCGGGTCCATGGATTGGGGCTGAACAGGGTTAAGAACATCCAGACCTATCTCTATCAGCTCAGGAATAATGGGCTTGATCATTCCATCAGAATGGTAGGCAATCTTCACCTCCGGATTGATCGATTTCAAGGTCGATATGGTTTCGGCCATCCGGGGCTTCAGGAATCCTCGCCAGGTATCGGGGGAGATCATCATGGCGTGTTGACTGCCCACATCATCCCCCAGCCAGATCATATCAACCCCGAGCTCCACCAGCTTCTTTGCAGCACTCAGGTGGTATTTCCAGGGGATATCCAGGATGGCGTTGGCGAGATCCGGGTCGAGGATAAAATCCATCATCATCTGCTCCAGACCCCGGAGAGCCCAGGCGGTTTCAAAGATGGTGGTGACGGTTACCCCGACAATCCAGTACTCTTTCCCGTACCGGGCCAACAGGCTCTCTGCTTCTGTATACAGTTCCGGCCGATCAGGGTCCGGAGCCTTGTAGGATTGAATGGCCGAATCCTCCACCAGAGGGTAGTCGCACACCTCGGTGTAGCGGCCGGAACCGAAGGGGGTCTCGTAGGGAGCGCTCTTCCAGCCTATCCCCCATTCGTCGGTGTAACTCTCTGCATCGTTATAATAGCAGTTAGCCCAGCCCACAGAGCTGAGGAGCATATCCTGGCCTGTGGCAATCTCCAGGGCGTAGCTGTTTCCGCCGCCGTGGGGGTTATGGTGTTCATCCTCCAGGCCAAGCTCGGAGGCGAGCCGGTCGGCAAACTCAGGGGTGAAACTGATCTGCATGGGGGGCCTCTCCGGCGCATGGTGGGCCAGTGCTGCGGCTACCCGTTCTTTATGGGTCATTTGCGCACCTCCAGTTTATCCTCTATCTCCCTCCTGCGGCGGCGGATCCGATCGATATCGATGGGAAAGGCGCCGTACTCATGAACAGTCCCATACATCACTTCGATATTGAGTAAAGGGATAGCTTCATGCACCTCCGAAGAGGAGCCGATAAAGATGCGTCCCGACGGGCCGATTCTCTCGACCAGCTCCAGGGTCTCATCCTCCACATCGTACCTGTTGCCATAGGGAAGGGTCTCTTCGCAGCACACATTTCCAAAGAGGAAGGTGTCGGGCCAGGCGTTATGGATCTCGAAGATGTCGTTGCATCCGGTTCGCTCAATCGGGTTGAGAGCGGAAGCTGCAAACTTATCCCCGCCCAGGATAAGATCCAGCAGAGGCCCGTAGCGGCCGTCGGTATGGAAGATAAAAGCGCCGCCCCTCTCCCTGATGGGAGAAGCGATCTCTTTCCACTTATCCAGACCCAGCTCTTCGATGAGGGGGGGAGAAAAGATGGGGCCATTCGATCCTGCAATGTCCTCGCCCATAAACTGCAGAGGCGGAGTATCGTTTTCGGCGTAGATTTGTGCAATCCCCGCAGAGTAGGCGGTGGTACACTCTATAAGATGCTTGACAATCTCCGGAGCATCGTAGAGGAGAAAGGAGAAGAACTCCATATCGGTATAGGTGTAAGCGTCACAGATGGGGCCTTCCACTGCCCCGATAAAAAGACGATCCTCTTTCTGGAACCGTTCGGTAATATCCCGAATAAAGGGCTCATACCAGGAACGGATCTCTTCCAGATCGGGAAGCTGGGGGAGGTTTTTTTTGAGCCCCTCCAGATCTGAAAAGGGCCTTTCAGCTATCCAGGCGGTATCGCCCCCCTGTTCCACCTTCCAATTTGCCGGATCAACATGGAGAAACTTGATCCAGTTATCCACTTTGTGTCGCATCCAGTGTTCCACCGGATCGTGGGTAGACCTGGTGATATCGAGGCCGATCCCCCGAAAGGCTTTTACGTTGACATCGATCAGCTCTTCCGGCGCATAGCGCTTGCCGTCCTGGTAGCCGCCGTAAGCTCGAAGCACTTCGGAGTTGTCCACATAATCGTAGGTCATAATTCGATCGGCCCTGCCGTCCCGGGCAAGAGTGTGCCCCAGACGCTCCCGGTTGTTCATAGTCAGCTCCTTCTGGAATTCTGTTTCAGCTGGTCGAGAAATACAGCAATGAGCAGAATGCTTCCCCGCACCACATATTGGTAAAAGGTTGGGATATTAAGGAGGTTCATTGCGTTCTGTACCGTCCCCATAATCAGTACCCCTATGATGATGCCGCTGATGGTCCCGACCCCGCCGGAAAGGGATACCCCTCCCAGAACACAGGCAGAGATAACATCAAGCTCAAAGCCGTTTGCCGCATTGGGCTGACCGCTGGTCATCCGGGAAGCAAGAACAATACCAGCCAGGGCGGTGACAACACCCTGCAGCAAAAAGATGGCGATCTTGTTTTTTTCTACATTAATCCCTGCCAGCCGGGCCGCTTCAATATTACCGCCGATGGCCAGGGTGTTTTTCCCGTAGGAGGTGTTGTTGAGAAGGAAGCCAAAAATGACAAAACAGATAATGGTGATCCATACCGGATTGGGGACTCCAAAAACAGCTGTATTTCCAAGAAGAAAGAAACTCGATTCCCGCACCCCAATAGCGCGGCCTCCAGAAACAATGAAACCGAGGCCCCGGACAATCTGCATGGTAGCCAGGGTGGTGATGAGAGGGTTCAACTTGATCTTGGCGATGATAAGCCCATTTAAGAGGCCAACGAAAGCACCTGCAAGAACGCCCCCCAGGATACCCAAAAGAACGTTTCCAGTAGCGTTAATTAATACCGCCGCCAGAACTCCGGTAAATGCAACGGTGGAACCGACAGATAGATCAAGGTCCCCCGCTGCCAGGGCAAAAAGCATGGTACTTCCCACCATTCCGAGGGAGGTAACAGAGAGGCTAAGGCCGATCATGTTTCTGAATGTAAGGAAATAGGGTACAAAGATGCTCAATAGGATAAACATGATTACAAAAACCAGGATCATTCCAGAATCATCCCAGATCTTCCTTGCAAAACTTACCTTGCTTTGATTACTCATGAACGGACTCCTCAATAGTTTTCTCGTGTAATTCTTTCTCATACTGGGGCAAGGCAAGAGAGAGCAGGGCTTCCTCAGTCGCCTCCGATCTGGAAACTTCCCCAACAATAGCTCCATTGCGCATCACAATGATTCTGTCTGCCACTCCCATCACTTCCGGCAGGTCGCTGGAAACAAAGACTACAGCTTTCCCCTCTTCAGCGAGGGTATAGATGATTTGATAAATTTCATATTTGGAACCGACGTCTATTCCTCTGGTTGGTTCATCCATAAGGAATACCCGGATATCTTCACTGAGCCAGCGGGCCAGTATTGTCTTCTGCTGATTCCCCCCGGAAAGGTTGCCGATTAGTTGACGCCGGGAAGGGGTCCGGATTGATAGTTTGTTTATAAAATGGTCGGCATTTGCCTGCTCTTTCTGTTTATTTAACAATATTTTTCCTGTAAGCATATGCCTTCTACAGCTGATATTGATATTCTCATCTACCGAACGGATTGGTATGATACCATCATCTTTTCGATCCTCCGGGCAATAGCAGATGCCTTTATCAATCGCATCTTTGGGATGTGAACAACTTACACGTTCCCCATCTATGGTGATATGTGCACTTTCCACCCGTTCGGCTCCATAGACAAGTCGCATTAGTTCGGTACGGCCAGCCCCCACCAAACCGAAAAAACCCACTATTTCACCAGCTCTAACAGAAAATGAAGCGTTCCCCTTTATCCCTTGGCCCGACAATGTTTTAACTTGTAACAGTTCATTTCCTATTGTTCGCTCTCTGTAGCCATATACATCTTTAATCTCCCGGCCTACCATCTTCTTGACAAGCAGATCATGGTTCACCTTTTTTATATCATTGAAAGTCTCCACCAACTCGCCGTCCCGCAGAACAGTTACCCGATCGCAGACCTGAAAGATCTCTTCCATTCTGTGGGAGACATAAATGATAGCTTTACCCTGTTCCCGTAAATTGTGAATAATCTGGAAAAGGCGCTTGATCTCTTTATCGGAAAGAGAGCTTGTGGGCTCGTCGAAAGCGATGATATCTGCGCTTTGCAGCAGCGCTTTCGCAATTTCTACCATCTGCCGTTGAGCGATCGGGTGCTTTTTTACCTTTGATCTGGGATCGATATTTTCAAGTACATACTGCATCTCTTCCTGGGCAAGGGCATTCATCTTCTTAAAATCGATGATCCCAAGTTTCTTTGTCGGCATATGCCCAAGTAACAAGTTTTCCGCCACTGTCATTTCAGGCACCAGATTCAGCTCCTGGTAGATGACTGCAATTCCCTGATCCAGAGCATCTCTGGTTCCCTGAAAAGCATGCTCTGTTCCGTTTATGACAACAGTACCGGCACTGGGCGTATATGCACCGCTGAGGATCTTCAAAAGAGTTGATTTTCCGGCACCGTTTTCTCCCACCAGGCCGTGGACCTCCCCCTTCCAGATACCCATATTAATATCCCGCAGGGCGACAACCCCGGGAAAGGTTTTGGTAACGGATCGGAATTCTAAAAATGCTTCTGCCATACTATTTCCTGCTCGGTAACGAATGGTGATATAACGTCTCTCCGCATATTGCTATACGGAGAGACTTCTTCAAAATTCAGGCTACTCTTCCCAGAGCCCGTTCTCTTTCAGTTTTTCGATGTAGTTTGTGCGGTCAATCATTACCGCAGTGGTGTAGGTTACTGGGGGAGGTTCTATTCCTTCGGTGATCCATTTGTACATATACTCCGAGGTTTCATAACCGTGCCGTTTCGGGCTGATCAATGCAGAAGCGTAGAAACCGGTAAGCTCATCCTTCTCAAACTCGGAGGTTGCAGTACCGCTTCCGCCAATACCAACTGCGACGATATCTTCAACTGCAAAGCCGTTACTCTCACATGCCCGGGTTCCACCCATGGCTGCTTCATCGTTCAATCCACCGATAAGCCAGTGCTTGATATTGGGGTTCTTGGTTATGGTGATATTTGCAGCGTTGAATCCACCTTCAGTATCGGTAGTCTTTTCAGGAGATTCAAAAATGTACGCTTCATCAAAGCCCCGCTCCAGAAGTGCATCGGTCATGCCGTCGGTTCTATCTTTGGCAGTAGGGAGCTCATTGAAGCTGATCCGCATAAAACCGGTATCTTCTTGCTTCCATCCCCGCTCTTTCATCTGGTCAGCCATGGTATAACCTACCTGCTTACCAATCTCATATGCAGATATACCCATGTGAGGAACCTCTTCCAGAGGATTGCCATCCGCATCGATGAATCTGTCATCTACGCTGAACACCTTCATTCCCTGGGCTTTTGCTTTTGCAAGGATAGCCGGGCCAAGTTTAACATCGGGAGTACAAATCACAAAACCTTGGGCCCCTTGAGCAGCGATATTATCTATTGCAGACAGGACCTCCTCTCCACCAGTTGTTCCAATCGTCAATACATCAAAACCGTAATCCTCACCTGCCTCTTCAGCAAACTTCCATTCATTCTGAAACCACGGCTCTTCCGGCATTTTTACCAGAAAACCGATCTTAATCTCCTCTTCCCCTTTTGCATCCTGCTGCCCCCCGGCAAACAGTGTACCGGTTAAAAGCAGAGCCAGGAATCCAACTAATAGCATCTTCTTCATACAAAACTCCTTATAGCGTTGATAATAACATAAAGCAAATTGCGTGCCATGTAACGCAATGTTAACGTTTTTCTCATAAATCCTTTCTAAATATTGAATTAACCACACCGCGATTTTTTCTCTGCCTGAGGGAATTCTGCTATTTTGAGAAACAGGGATTCCCGTTTCCCACCCGATGGGAAACATTTTTCCCAAACAAAGTGCAAAAGAGAAAGAGATTCCAAACGTTACTTGTCAAAGGAGGGCTCCCGTTTTATGATCAATGACTATGAAACATCAGATACTCATTGTTGATGATGAAGAGCAACTTTGTGTCAGCCTCTCCCGGCTACTGGAAGCCGAAGGCTATCACCCCCTGTACACCCTCAATCCCGAAAAGGCCTTAAGCATCCTGAGAAAGGAGGTCATTAGCCTCATTATCTGTGATCTGAAAATGCCAGAAATGAGCGGTACTGATCTGATCAGGCAGATCCGTCGGTTTAATAAAGATGTGCCCATCATTATGGTAAGCGGCTATGCCAGCGTTGATAACGTTGTAAAGGCGATGCGGTACGGGGCAACTAACTTTTTCAAGAAGCCGGTTCGATTTATGGATATCTCCCAGGAAATTGACAAACTTCTTAACGCTGCAACATGTAATCCAGACTATACCGATGAAAGATCATCACCCTCATTTATTACCTCCAGCTCTATTATGGAGAGGCGCATCGCCATGCGCTGAATGTTATCGTTCACGTGTTCAAGCGTCGTCAGCAACCGCAGC
>CAYMWV010000033.1:0-24202 GCA_964394395.1 uncultured Sediminispirochaeta sp. | reverse complement strand
AGATCGTTTCACGTGACTGGAGTTCAGACGTGTGCTCTTCCGATCTGGCTTGAGGCTGTTAAACCCCATGATTACCTAACCCCGTTTGTCGCTTAATCAAGTTGCATGGGCATTACAATATGAAAATAATCTCCCTGGGGTATCGGTTCCAGAGTAATGGCCTTATTTGCTTCAGTAAAACGGAGACTCACCTCTTCACAATCCATAACCTTAAGCGGCTCGGTCAGATAGAGGTAATTGAGGGCGATGCTTGTGCTGGGTCCCTCAAAACTGCAGGAAAGTTCCTCTTTAGCAAGACCGATATCACTCTCCTCACTGGTAAGGCGGAGGATATTCTCTTCCAGGGTAATATAGACCCGCCGGGATTTCTGTTCTACCAGCAGTGAAACCCGCTTCAAAGCTTCTTCAAGCTGAGCTTTATTAACAATTAGCTGGTACTCTTGATTCTCCGGAATAACCCGCCGGTAATTGGGAAACTGCCCTTCAATCAAGTTACTGGTAATTCTCTGATCATCGAAGCGGATAAAGAGATTTCTATCAGAAACAGCAATCTTCAGATTGCCTTCTCCGGAAGAGAGTTTTTTGATTAGTTGCAAAACTTTTGGAGGAATGATAACCGGCTCAAAATCATTCAATTCTGCATTCATCTCCCGTTTAATGAAAGAAAGTCTTCTCCCATCGGTAGCTACCATAAAGATCCTGGTCTCTTCTTTTTCGAAGTAGACTCCATTCATGTAGTAACGGGTTTCATCATCGGATACGGCAAATATCGTTTGCCCTATCATCTCAATCAGATCCTTCTGGGCAATTTCAAAGTAGAGCTCTTCAGATACTTCCTGCAATTCAGGAAATTTATCCCCTGCTATACTTTTAAGCTGAAAATCAATTTTCTGAAAAAGAGGTCGTATTACTACCCTGTTATCTACCTGCTCAACTTCGATATCCCCCTCAGGAAGGGCTCGTAAAATTCCAAGAAACTTATCACAAAAAACGGTAGTACTTCCTGGATTGGCAATCTCTACAGGAATTCTAGTCTCAAAGCTCACCTTCAAATCAGTGGCTTTGATGATTAGTGCTCCCTCATCCGCTTCTATAAGAACATTGGAAAGGATGGATAGAGCATTTCTCGTAGAGATGATTTCCTGAGCAATTGATATCTCTTTTAGCAGTGCATTTTTATCACAGGTAAATTTCATCTTCTCTCTCCTACTTACAGTATATATAAATAATAGTAATAGTCTCTAGTAGGCACGGTGAATTTGTGAATTCAAGGCCTATTTTTATAGTGCAGAACTAATTACCTCTCTGGATAAGTCAGGCTGCTTATTAAAGATCTATCCACTTCCCCACAAGGGGCAAGGTTTAACCACAGGCTATCACCATTTTTGTACCACATATCCACTACTTTGTCCCGTACTCTTTTATCTGCCTGATAAGGCGTTGGATAATCGGTTCCATGCTTGGATCGGTCTGCATTCGGCTTTCCACCCTCTGGCAGGCGTGCATAACAGTCGTGTGATCCCTTCCTCCAAACTCAAGACCCACTTCGGTGGTACTGTATTCGGTAAGTTCCCGGGTAATGTACATGGCTATCTGCCGGGGAAAGGCTATTGCTTTTGTGCGTTTTTTTCCTCTCAGGTCATTAAGAGAGAGATTGAAATAGTCAGCAGTGTTTCTCTGAATCATTTCTACGGTGATATTGCTCATTTTCGGGTTCGAAAACACATCTTTCAACTGCTGGCGTGCAGTTTCTACCGTAACTTCTTTACTGAGAAGATCCGCATAGGCAATAAGTCTTGTCAGGGCTGCCTCAAGGTCCCGGACATTGGTCGTAATATTGTGGCAGATCATCTCAATTACATCATTACTGATCTTTACCTTCTTTTCCTCAACCTTCTGCTTCAGAATGGCAAACCGGGTTTCAAAGCCTGGTGCCTGCAGGTCCACATTTAAGCCCCGTTCAAATCGGCTCCTAAGCCGATCAGAAAGCTGTTTCAGTTCAGATACTGGCCGGTCGCAGGTAAAAACCATCTGTTTATTTGAATCATACAGGGCATTGAAGGTATGAAAGAGCTCTTCCTGGGTTTGTCCCTTGTTTTGCAGGAAGTGTATATCATCAATGAGAAGGATATCTACCTTCCGGTATTTGTTTTTAAATTGATGATTTCTCTTGTTCTGGATAGCCTCAATAAATTCATTGGTAAAGTTTTCTGCTGTGACATAGGTGATCTTTACATCACTGTTGCTAAGGTGCACGTGGTTTCCTATGGATTGAATGAGATGGGTCTTGCCCAGTCCAACACCACCGTAGATAAGACAGGGGTTATAGGCGGTTCCAGGATTCTTACTGATTGCCATGCAGGCGTTGGCGGCCAGGGAGTTATTCTCTCCTATAACAAAGTTGTCAAAGGTGTAGTCAGATCGAAGATCCGGATGCTTCAGTATGGTATTGGTAGTATGAAGCGGTTTTTCCGGAATAACATCGGCGGCACTTTTTAGGTTTTCCTTTGAAATTGAAGAACCTTCTTTGTCTCCATTGGGGCCGGATTGTGTGCCTTTATCATCTATTACGTTGCCGGAATTGGAGAAAGCGGCTCCCTGAGAATGTACCAAAAAATCGACCTCTAACTGAAAACCTGAGAGTTCCAGCAACTTGCCACTTATGAGCCCAAGATAGCGCTGTTTTACCTGATCCCGGTAAAAAGATGAGGGAACTGAAAGGAGTATTTTTCCTTCTTCAGAAGAGTTGTAAGCGATGTTTTTAAACCACATCACAAACTCCTGCTCGGAAAGGCTGTTTTTAAGCTGTTTTACCGTTTCTTGCCAGAAAATAGAATAATCCCAGGACTGCTCTGTTCCCATCAAACTGCCTCAATATGAATAAATTACCCACAAGTTATGCACATAGTAGATACTACGGTGTTGTAACATAAAAGTTAATAAAAACCTCCAATAAGTGTGATGGATAGGATAAACTCTTTTGTCACAACAAATTACAATACTATATTAAAAAACACGGAAAAGTTGTTCAACCTAACACAGTTTTAACACACCGTTCCTGTTTTATCCACAATTTATACACATTAGCAGCAGCCTATGCAATATGGCCAGAAGAATGGTTATTGTAACCCGATTGGCTTCTGTTTGCAAGGCGTTTACTTTTTGCTTCAAAAAGGATATACTCACCCATTCTAAGGTAAATTTCACGCAGGAAACAAACTATGCAAAACAGCTATTCGGCCCAGCATATTCAGGTACTAAAGGGTCTGGAGGCGGTGCGTAAACGACCGGGCATGTATATTGGGTCTACCGGTCCAGACGGCCTTCACCACTTGGTGTATGAGATTGTTGACAACAGTATTGATGAGGCTCTGGCAGGCCACTGCAGCGAAGTATTTGTGGTTATCGAGAAAGGAAATGTTATCCGGGTAGAGGATAACGGACGGGGCATACCTACGGATATGCATGTGGGAGAAGGGGTTAGCGCCCTGGAAATTGTTATGACCCGACTCCATGCGGGAGGAAAATTCGACAAGGATTCCTACAAGGTGTCAGGGGGACTGCATGGTGTTGGTGTATCGGTGGTCAATGCTCTTTCAGAGTGGTGCGAAGTGTTTGTGCATCGGGACGGTACTATCCATCACCAGAAATATGAGCGGGGAAACCCTCTCATGGATGTTATCGTTGTTGGCGAAACAAGCCGCCAGGGAACGGTAACCCGGTTTAAACCGGACACTGAAATTTTTGATGCAATAGAGTACAGCTTTGATATCCTCTCAAAACGGCTGCGGGAATTGGCCTTTCTCAATAAAGGGATCAAAATCATTATTGAGGATGAGCGGCTGCCTCAGAAGAAGAGCAAGGAGTTTCAGTTCGAAGGGGGGGTGAAAAGCTTTGTCAGCTTCCTGAGTGAAAGCAAAAAGCCGATCCATAAGGAGCCCATCTACTTTGAGGGCTTGCGGGAAGGTATCGAGCTTGAGTGTGCCATGGAGTACAACGAAGGGTATACCGAGAGTATCTTCAGCTTTGTTAACAACATCAATACCAGGGAGGGTGGAAGTCATTTGGTAGGATATAAAACCGCCCTTACCAGAACCTTCAACGATTTCCTGAAAAAATCAAAGTTTTCCAAGAAGATGGAGGAGAGCTTCTCCGGTGATGATGTCAGGGAGGGCTTGACCGCAGTTATTTCGGTAAAGGTGCCCGAGCCTCAGTTTGAAGGGCAGACCAAGGCGAAGCTTGGTAACAGCGAGGTGAGGGGAGTTGTGGAATCTCTGGTTTCGGAAAACCTTACCTACTTTTTTGAAGAGAATCCCAAACTGATAGAAAAGATTCTTGAGAAGATCAGCATGGCTGCCAGGGCAAGGATTGCCGCAAGAAAGGCCCGGGATCTGACCCGCCGTAAAAGCGCCCTGGAAAGCAGCACCCTGCCTGGGAAGCTCGCCGACTGCGCCGAGAAGGATCCCTCCAAGAGCGAAGTGTATATCGTTGAGGGAGACAGTGCTGGAGGAAGTGCCAAGCAGGGCAGAGACAGGCAGTTTCAAGCTATCCTGCCTCTTTGGGGTAAAATGCTCAATGTGGAGAAAACCCGGGCTGACAAGGTGCTTGCTAATGACAAGTTGCAGCCGATTATCGCTACCCTTGGGGCTGGTGCTGGAAAAGAGTTCGATGTTTCGAAGGTGCGCTACCATAAGGTTATTATTATGGCAGATGCGGATGTGGATGGAAGTCATATTAGAACATTGCTGTTAACCTTCTTTTTCCGCTACATGCCCCAGCTTGTGGAGGAGGGCCATGTCTATATTGCCATGCCGCCGCTCTACAAGATGGCGGTGGGGAAGAAGATTGCCTATGCCTTTGATGAGAAGGACCGGGAGAAGTTGATGAAGGGTCTTTTTGCCGAGGAGACCAGCAAAGTGAGTATTCAGCGTTACAAAGGTCTTGGTGAAATGAATCCCAATCAGCTCTGGGAAACTACCATGGATCCGGTAACAAGAAATATTATGCAGATTCGGCTGGAAGATGCGGTTGAAGCGGATCAGATGTTTTCTACCTTGATGGGTGAAGATGTTGCTCCCCGGCGGAAGTTTATTGAAGACAATGCATTGATGGTTTCAAACCTGGATGTGTAAAAAGGAAAGGGTGCTTTTGTGGAAGAACTGAGGGGAAAAGTAATACCGGTAGCGATTGAGGATGAAATAAAAGAGTCCTACCTCAATTATGCCATGTCTGTCATTGTTAGCCGGGCCTTGCCTGATGTCAGGGATGGGCTGAAGCCGGTACACCGGCGGATTCTCTACTCGATGAATGAGATGGGTCTCAGATCCGATAAGGCGTATAAAAAGTGTGGAAGGATTGTTGGAGATGTTCTGGGAAAGTATCACCCCCACGGTGATCAGTCGATCTATGACGCCCTGGTTCGCCTGGCCCAGGATTTTTCAATGCGTTACCCGGTTGTCCGTCCCCAGGGTAACTTTGGTTCTGTAGATGGCGATCCCCCTGCGGCGATGCGTTACACCGAGGCTAAGATGGCCCGGATTGCCGAGGAGATGCTGAAGGATATAGGAAAGGAGACCGTCGATTACGGACCCAACTACGACGACTCCATGAACGAACCTCTGGTTCTTCCTGCAGCTTTTCCCTACCTCTTGACCAATGGTGCCAGCGGTATTGCCGTCGGTATGGCGACCAATATGCCTCCCCACAACCTTCGGGAAGTGACGAAGGCAATTGTCGCCTATATTGAGAATCCCGATCTTGCTGTGGATGATCTCATGAAGCATGTGAAGGGTCCCGATTTCCCTACCGGTGGAATCATCTTTGGAAGAAGGGGAATCAAACAGGCTTTCCGGACGGGGAAAGGGAAAGTTACCGTTCGGGCCCGATTTTCCATAGAGACGATGAAAAATGGTAAAGATCGGATTATTGTTACGGAGATTCCCTATGCGGTAAACAAGGCAAACCTGATAATTAAAATCGCAGACCTGGTAAAAGATAAAAAGGTAGATGGAATCAGCGACCTCCGGGATGAATCGGACCGGGATGGGATGCGGATCGTTATCGAGCTGAAGCGGGGCACCGTCCCGAAGGTGGTCTTAAACCAGCTTTTCAGCCACACCCCTCTGCAGCAGAACTTCAATGTGGCCAATCTTGCTCTGGTAGATGGTAAGCCTCAACAACTCAATCTGAAGGATATGATCCACCATTTCGTCCGACACCGGGTGGAAGTGGTAACCCGGAGGGCAAGGTACGACCTGAAGAAGGCGGAAGAGCGGGCCCATATTCTCGAAGGTTTAAAGATTGCCCTTGATAATATTGATGAAGTGGTTCAGATCATAAAGTCCAGCAGCGATGTGAACCAGGCCAGAGAGCGGCTTATGGAGCGCTTTGCTCTATCTGAGCGGCAGGCTCAGGCGATCCTTGATATGCGGCTCCAGAAGCTGACCAGCCTTGAAACAAAGAAGATTGAAGAGGAGCTGAAGGAAGTTCGTGCCCTCATCGCTTATCTGAAGGATCTCCTCTCCAGCGAACAGAAAATTCTCGCTGTTGTAAGGGAAGAGTCGGAGGAGATTGCTGAAAAATATGGAGATGACAGGAAGACAGAAATCCTCATTGATGAGATAGAGGAGATCAACATCGAAGACCTTATTCAGAAAGAGGATATGGTTGTTCTGGTCTCCAACAAGGGGTATATCAAACGGGTACCTGTTTCCAGTTACCGTAACCAGGGAAGGGGAGGGAAAGGCTCTTCTTCCGCCAAATTGATCAGTGAAGATTTTATTGAGCATCTTTTTATTGCCAGTACCCACGATTACATCCTTTTTGTAACCAATGCGGGGAAAGCGTACTGGATGAAGGTGCATGAGATCCCCGAGGGCAGCAGAGTAAGCAGAGGTACTCATATTAAATCTCTTCTGGAGATATCGGCAAATGAGGATATCACCACCATCATCAATATGCAGGAGTTCAGTGAAGAGCAGTTTCTGATCATGGCCACCGCCCGGGGCATTGTAAAGAAGGTGAAGACCAACGATTTTCGAAATGCCAGAACCCGGGGTATTATCGCCATCAAGCTTGATCAGGGAGATCGTCTCATTACTGCAGTCTTAAGCCAGGGCGATAATGAGATAGTTCTGGTTAGCCGAAATGGAAACGCCCTCAGGTTTCATGAAGAGAGTGTTCGGGCCATGGGGAGGGCCAGTCGTGGTGTTTGTGGTATAAAGTTGCAGAATGATGATGAACTGGCAGGAATCCTCAGGGTTGAGTCGGAAGAACTGATGCTCCTGGTTAGTGAAAATGGCCTCGGGAAGCGGGTTAATTATGATAATTTTTCACCCCACGGCAGGGGAACCAGAGGACAGATCGCTTACAAAATCAGTGAACGGAGTAGTGAAATAGTTGGAGTCTTGTCAGTACAGGAGGGGGATGATCTGGTCTGTATTACCAGCCAGGGAAATACCATTAAACTTCATGTGAAAGATGTTCCCATTCAGGGAAAGGCGGCCCAGGGCGTAAGTATTGTAAATATCACTACTCCTGATATGGTTGTAGATGTGGCAAGGGTGATAATGGAAAAGGAAGTGGAAGAAAACTAAGAAGCCTATAGAGGCTTTTGCAGAGGGGGCCAGAGACGCAGTGCCGTGGATAGTCTCTGGCGCATATGGTGCACGGATGGTAAAGAAAGGGGCTGATCAATGAAGAGTTGATCAGCCCCTTTTATGTTTCACGTGAAACACTTTTTCGTTTCCGGGGGGGGAGATGTCGATT
Source organism: uncultured Sediminispirochaeta sp. (assembly GCA_964394395.1). GTDB lineage: Bacteria > Spirochaetota > Spirochaetia > DSM-16054 > Sediminispirochaetaceae > Sediminispirochaeta. Next base: position 16,435 of record CAYMWV010000033.1, on the reverse strand, counting down.
GGTACATCTCCAGGGGATTCCGGGACGAGTCCTTCACCCTGCGCACCTGCTATGCTTGGTGTCTTATCTATCAAACAGCTTTTACAAAGGCAGCGGCTTTATTCCAGAGATCATCCTGCGTCGCTTTTGGAAGGAAGGTTGCGTAGATGCCATTTTTAATCAGTTCTATCAATTCGCTCACAGAAAAAAGATTGTTTTCATACATGTTCATGTATTCTTCAACCAATTCCACACCGAAGATTGTTGGATCATCGGTGTTCAGTGTAACCAGCATGCCGTGATCGTAGAAGGGACGAATCATGTGCTCTTTATAGCTGCTGACATACTTTTTCGTAAAGACGTTGCTTGTGGGGCACACTTCAAGGGGAATCTGGTTTTGTGCCAATGCGTCCATCAGGGCTGGATCTTCAATGGCGCTTATCCCGTGACCTATCCGTTCAACCTTGAGATCATTTAGGGCGCTCCAGATGGATTCAGGGCCCACATCTTCTCCTGCGTGGGCTACAACATGAAGGCCCTCTTTACGGGCCTTTTCAAACACTTTCGCATAGTCGGAAGCGGGACCTTTGCTCTCAGCTCCACCCAATCCGATTCCAATTATGGAATCTTTTGGGTTCTTCAGGGTAAGTTCCAGGTTCTGCATGGCGTTGTCCATGCCAAAACTCCTGGAAACATCCATGAGATATCGGATTTCGATTCCCTTCTCTTCCTTGAGCTTTTTTGCACCTTCGTCGAGGTAGTTTACAATGTGGTTGTAGCTGAAACCGTTTCGTACAAACTTGCTGGGGGCAAAAAATATCTCTGCATAGGTGACATTGTTACGGACCAGATATTGTTCGGCATCATCAACCAGTTTGGCTATATCCTGCTCTTCCTGGAAACAATTTTGTATCACATTGATAAAAAGATCGATAAACTCATCAAGGCTGTTTACCTGAAACTTCTGTACCAAATCATTCTTTGTCTCGATACCGGGGAAAGATAAATGGTTCTTTGCCTTAAGATCCCAGATGGTCTCTACGCTTGCCAAGCCCTCAAGGTGAAGATGGATTTCTGCTTTCGGGATGGATCGAATTAGTGACTCCACCTTTGTTTTGCTCTCGCTCTTTGTAACCATGAATTTCCCTTCCCGTCAATTATCGGTACATAGCACTATAAAGTTTACTCTTCCAGCTTATATCAATTTAGTCAATTTTCATAGGAAAAAAAGAAACGGCCCAGATATTTCTATCAGGACCGTTTGTAGTTGTTGTACAGCGTGAATGTTATACCGAATCTACCGATTCAACCTCAGGGATAGTATCTTTGAGATATCGTTCAACTCCCTGCTTCAGGGTAATTTGGGACATAGGGCAGGAGCCACATGCCCCGGTGAGCTTAACCGAGATTTTCCCATCTTCGCCAACCTTTACCAGCTCAATATCGCCCCCATCAGCCTGAAGGGTCGGTCTAATATCCTGAATGGCGCTTTTCACCCGTTCCTCAAGTTCCATAGCAAACTCCTTACAGTAATGTATCAATAACGTAGTGATTTGATAGGGTAAAGTCAAGTGCTTTTCTGCCCGGCGCTTTTCATGTATAATCTGTTTATGAGTGGAACGATTATTGCTTTTGCCAACCAGAAAGGGGGCGTAGGTAAAACGACCTCTGCGGTTAACCTAGGGGCATATATTGCAGATGAAGGGAAAAAGGTCCTGTTGATCGATTTTGATCCCCAGGGAAACCTCTCGAGCAGTGTTGGCGCTGATAAAGAACGCCCGGGGGCTTATGATCTGCTTACCGGATCGGTATCGCTGGAAAATGCAGTGCAGGAAACCAGAGTCACGAATCTCTATGTGATCCCTTCTACTATCGATCTTTCCGGTGCCAATATAGAATTGATTCAGGAAGAGAACCGGGAGTTCTTTCTGAAGAAGGCTTTGGCGACAGTTTCTGAAGGGTATGACTATATATTCATCGATTGTCCCCCCAGTCTTGGTTTGTTGACCCTCAACGGCTTGACTGCGGCAGATCAGGTGTTTATCCCCCTGCAGTGCGAATATTTTGCCCTTGAGGGGCTGACTCTGCTCCTCCAGTCAATCAGGAGGGTTCAGAAGTCCCTCAACCCCTCCCTTAAGCTTGGGGGAATCTTCTTCACCATGTATGACTCAAGAACCCGGTTGGCCAATGAGGTAGTGCAAGAGGTGGCAGGATATTTTAAGGATAAGGTATTTAAAACCATTATTCCAAGGAATGTGAGGCTTTCGGAGGCCCCAAGTCACGGGAAACCGATAAACCAGTATGATGAAACCTGTATAGGTGCAAAGAACTACCGCACCCTGGCGCTGGAGGTAATAGGTCGTGTCTAAAAAAGCTCTCGGAAGAGGAATTGAAGCACTTATCGGTCAGGAGGATGATACTGCTCCGGTGCCCCAGGAGCTGGAGAAAGATATTTCTACTCTGCCGCTTCGAAAGATCAGAGCCAATCCCAATCAGCCAAGAAAAAGCTTCGATGAAGAGGCTTTGCGAGAGCTATCTGATTCCATCAGGAGTCAGGGGCTGATTCAGCCGATTGTGGTGGATGATGACACGGAAGATGGGCTCTACACGATTGTGGCTGGGGAGCGTCGTTTTCGGGCTGCCAGAATGGCAGGATTTTCAGAAATTCCTGTTATCATCAGATCATTCACCAGGGAAGAGCAGTTGGAAATTGCTCTGGTAGAGAATATTCAGCGGGAAGATCTGAATCCCCTGGAAGAGGCTCAAGCCTACCGGCAGCTGATGGAATCCTTCAATCTGAACCAGGACGGGGTGGCGAAAAAGGTGGGGAAGAAACGATCCACTGTGGCGAATAGTCTGCGGCTGTTGAAACTCCCCGAGGAGATGCAGGATTCCCTGGTTAAAGGGGAATTGACTGCCGGTCATGCCAGGGCTATCCTCTCCATCCTGAACCCTGCGGATCAGCGAATTTTGTATGGCCGCATTCTGAAGGATGGGCTCTCTGTTCGGGAGACGGAGGATCAGGCGGCCGCTCTCAATAAAGGGATGCGGGCCACCGCCCGGAAGGAAGAGCATCCTGAGCCGCAGAGGGCCCCGGAAATCCGGGATATTGAGGAGAAGTTTCTCGGTGTTCTGGGTACAAAGGTTTCGATCAAGGGTTCATTGAAGAAAGGAAAGATCGAAATTGCCTACTACTCCATGGACGATCTGGAGCGGCTTTTTGATATTATCAGCAACCGGGATACCCTTTTCTAAGGGCCCTTTACGCCTTGATGCTGTCGAGCATCCGGTTGAAGGTCTCTTCTTCCTGTTTTACGATATCAATAAAGCTGTTATCCCCCACCTTCCCAAGCACCGCTTCCATCTCCCGGTTATCTCGATAGACCATGGTTCTAAACCCGTTCAGGTAATCTTTTTCCCGGCTCTCTACCGTTTTCCGGCTTATCTCCCCCTTCATCTCCCGGGACCGGGTTGCTGCTTCTTTCAGCTCCCGCACCTGAAGGTCCTGAAGCTTTGATGGGTGAAGCCGAAGAAACGCCTTTAGTGCATACAAGGCCCGCTCATTCAGGGTGTTGGATTTGAGGTTCCGATACCGTTGATGTAAGCTCTCCCAACCGTCAATACGGCCCTGGCTTATCTCTTGGCGAATTACATCAAGTTCCTTTTGAGAGATAAGCTGTCCTCCCATATTGTGCCAGATCTCTCTTTGTGGGATGGCGTTTTGAAGGAGATCGCTCTCTTTTTTCAGTTCCCCCTTCAGCCTGTTTACCCCATCGATAAAAGAGATGTGATGTTCTGCGGCAAAACGGGCCAGAGTTTCTATGATGTAGAGTTCAATCATCTGTCTGTAGATCTGATGGGATGTCACCGGACGTCTTATGATGGTATCTCTTCTACTCTTTTCAATACCATAAGCGATAAGGCCCTCCTTTTCGAGGAGCTGGAGCTGTTCGTCTGCGATTGGCGCTGCTGTTTTGGTATCCCTGGATTCAAGAAGATCCTTTCCCCTGTTTCGAAGGGACTCCAGCTCTTCAGGTAGATAAGGGGGTTTCTCAAGAGAAAAGGTCCATGTTAATAGGGTGTTCATCATATCAGAATATGATTGGTTGATATTATTGCTTTTAGACCCCACCCCATATCCTGCCCACAACTCCAGAAGGGTGAGGGCGGTAAAGCTCTCCTCTACCGTGTCAGGGGCAAGGTAGTTAAACTCAATCTGCTGTATCGGATCTTCTCGTTTATCCCGTACCCCATACTTCCAGGAGTTCCTGGCCAGGGCGTACATATTGTACCGGAACCAGTAAGCAGGAAGAATCTGCAGCTGGCCGGTAGCTTCATTATTGGAAATAAGGGAGAAGGGAAGGGGGATGTTCAATTCTGCCGGGTATGCTCCCTTGGCCAAGAGGGTGTAGCTTGCAAATCGGCTGTTGTGTTTCAAACTTGTAGAGAGGGCGGGCCAGAATCCACGACCGGCAATGATCTCTCCATCCGGTCCTCTACTGTTGTGGTTTGAGCCGATAGTTGCTCCAGCCGCAATATTGCTTTGTCCCAGTAGGGTGGCGGCGCAGAGGAAGCTGTTATTATGGTGCTGTTCATGCCCCGGTGCGATAAAAGCATTCAGCACCTCGCAGCAGCTGATGGTTGAGTTTTCACCAAGATAGCTGTTGATCAGCCTGGCTCCATACTTGAGGTTTGAATGGTCTCTCAGAATGAATCGGACTGCCTTGACCCCGTAGAAGATTCTGCAGCCGTAACCGATAATTCCGTTTACCAGTTCCACCCCTTCCCCTATCTGGGTTGGTGCATCTGCCCGACTTGAAATGGTGAGATTCTTCAGCTTGTTGGCCCCTTTGATGTAAGCCCCCCCGCCCACCAAAACATCCTTGATAATCCGGCTGTTTTTGATGATTGTACCTGTATCAACGACTCCGTAGTAACCTCTTCTCTGATCCAGGAGCTTGTCGGTGAAGGAGTTGAAAGCATCCATCAGTTCCCTATCATCCCGGAACCTTGACCAGAGCCAGGCGTCTCCTGCCAGCATTCTGTCAAAGGGCCGCACCGCCCGGCCGCCATTTTCGTTGCCTATCTCCAGCTCCACCAGCACCGATGGATCTTCCCCCTCTTTGACCATCCCGTTTCCAAACTTTGCGTGGTTGGTGGTCACCATCTCGTCGATGTTCATCAATATCACTTCGTCCCGGATGATGTAGTTAGCCAGGTAGGCCACATTCTCAATGGCAGTGTTGTTCCCTATATCGCAGGAGATGATCCGACAGTTTCTCATTCCGATGGGGAGGATAAGGTCGTGGTATTCCAGTACCCCCTCTTCAAGGCTTCCGATTCTCACCAGGCCGTGAAAGCTGCACCGTTCTACAAGCTCTGGGTTGAAACCCTCACTGACCAGTAGTTTGTTCCAGCTCTCCGAACGGTTACCGTTCTTTACCAGGATATCGATCTCCCGGCTTGTCAGCTTACGAAAAGAGCGGCTGTCCAGGTTTCCTGCTTCCTTGAGTTGACGATTTCGCAGATACCATTCATCCTGATCCGGGGGAAGAAACGCTTTTGGGATGAAACCGATGCCCAGGGACTTGTTGTTGCCTTTTGTTACCATGCTATGATACTACACGGGCTTGTGCCGGGATGCAAGGATTTCCTGCCTTTCCCAAGATGGAGATGAAACTATGAGCAAAAAAAAGCTGATCTACACCTGCCGAGAGTGCGGCCACCAGGAACCGAAGTGGCTGGGCAGATGCCCCGGCTGTGGAAGCTGGAACTCCTTTGCGGAGGAGCTATCATCTGCTACCGGAGCTGGGGGTGCTGCCAGGCGGAATGGTCCCGGCGGTGGGTCATCCGGCTCTGATGGCCGGGGACGGAGGAGCCCGAACCGCAGTATCGATCTGGACCGGGTGGAGGTGGAGGGGAAAAACCGCTTTCCCTCGGGAATCGAGGAGCTGGACCGGGTACTTGGAGGGGGAATCATGAACGGCTCGGCAGTGCTCATCGGAGGTGAACCGGGGATCGGCAAATCTACCCTGATGATGCAGTTGGCTTCAAAAGCGGCGGGAATGGATTCTGCCTTGGGCGGGTTTTCCTCCCCTGGGGAAGCCTCACCAGGGGCAGGTTCCCAAGGGGCTGGCCAAGGGGCTGGGGCTGGCAAAAGAAGCTTCTATATAAGCGGAGAGGAATCGGCATCCCAGGTGAAGATGCGGGCGGACCGGATCGGGGCTGATACTTCTGCTATTGAGCTCTTTTGTGAGTCTGATCTGGATAAAATCCTTTCTGTTTTGCGGGAGAAACGGCCGAAACTGGTTATTGTAGATTCTATTCAGACTCTGATCAGCGTTGAAGCGGGGCAGGTGCCCGGTACGGTCAATCAGCTCAAATATGGATGCCACGAGCTGATCGATTGGGCCAGAGAGAACGGCTCTGCCCTTTTTCTGGTTGCTCATGTCACCAAGGAGGGATCGATCGCCGGTCCCAAGGTGATTGAACATATGGTTGATACGGTTCTCTATTTTGATTTGGCTGATGGGGGGCTACGCATTGTGCGGTCGACGAAAAACCGCTTTGGGTCGGTGGATGAGCTGGGGCTCTTTTCCATGGATGAAAAGGGGCTGCATCAGGTGACCGATCCCGGAGCGCTCTTTCTGGTGCGCCGGGGGGGTGATCTTCCACCGGGAATTGCGGCGGTTCCGGTCTATGAGGGAAGCAGGGTGCTGATGGTGGAGCTGCAGGCTTTGACGGTTCCTGCCAAGGGAGGATATAGCAGGGTCTACTCAGAGCGGATTGATCCGGGCAGGGTAAGCCGGATTGCAGCAGTTCTTGAACGCCACCTCTCCTTGCGTTTTTCCGATCACGATATCTATGTCAATGTGGCTGGCGGAATCAGGATCGCCGAGGTTGGGGTGGAGCTCGCCCTGGCGATGGCCCTCTATTCAGCCAGGACCGGGATTCCCCTGCCCGCCGGGGTGACAGTTGCGGGAGAGGTAAGTCTCGCCGGAGAGGTACGACCCACCGGCCATCTGGCCCGGCGGATAAAGAGCGCCGCTGAGCTCGGTTTTACCCGCTTTATCGGTCCGGCTGAACCGGGAATCAAGGGGCTTAACACCGTCTCTACCATATCTGAAGCGGTAAAAGCTCTTTTTGGGGCCAAATGAGGGCTACAGCTCCCGGCCCCGGCAAACGTTTTTACACTCTTAAAGGCCCGCCTCATCCCCTTCTTCCGGGGGAAAATCGATGTGCATATGGTTTCCCTCCGGATCAAAGAGGTAGACCTGCAGAACCCGGAGCTCCGGGACCCGGAGGGTGGTATATTCAAGTTCCTCCTCTTTCAGGCGATGGAGGAACTGCTTCAGCCCTGTTGCCCGGAGGCAGAAATGCTCCATCCGGGGCGGATCCTGATGTTTGGGATCCAGGGGTGGAGGGGGCATGGTTTTTACCTCCAGGAGATGAATGGATGGTATCCCACCGATATAAAGCCAGATTCCCGGCACATCGAAGGGGGGCCGGTATCCCCGTTTCAGACCGAGAACCCGTTCATACCAGCTTGCCAGCTCTTCCATCTTGCTTGTCCAAAGATTGACATGTTCCAATAGTTTTACTTCCATTACATAAACCCCTCGTAAATAATCATTTCTTCGCCATAGAGAGTGACCAACTGCCCCTCTTCAAATCGTTTTCTTGCTTCCGGTACGGCTGAAATGGCTACCAGATGGGGAGCCGCCTTCTGAATTTCTTCAGGGCCGATAACCGATCGTTCCTCAAGAATCATTCCTTTCAGCTCTTTCAACCGGGGAAGGAAGGCCTTATCGACTGTCCGGGTTAAGAGGATTTCCGACCCGTCCCATGTCAGTCGCCGTTGAGCATCGGCAAAGTCTTCGGCCTTGATGATTTGTCCGGAACAGCGGCCACCCAGTGATGCCCCTCCACGGTTCAGAATGGTTCCCAAAAAATGTACCCGAATGGTATTCATCGGCTGGGGAGAATTGAGGGGGATCCCGGCGGCGGTGACCACCCTGTCAGGGGCTGCCACATATCCCATATCCAGCGCCATTTTCAGAGCGTTTTGGACCATCATTTCCGAGTCGTTCACCTCACCGGTGAGGATCGGGAAGATTCCCCAGTGGAGAAGGAGCTGCCGGTAGCTCACCTCGGAGGTGGTAACGGCGATAATCAGCTGCTCCGGTCGGTAGTTACTCAATATTCTTGGGGTATTCCCCCGAAGGGTGGGGGCGACGATGGCGGCAGCCTCCACATCCATGGCAACCCTGCAGGCTGAATGGGCGATGGCATGGCCAATATCCTTTGACCGGTTCAGTTCCGTTAACCAGGATTGTCGTTTCTTGCGGAACTCCGGGCTGGTCTCCACCGCTTCGGCTATCCGGGCCATGGTCTGGACCGATTCTACCGGAAAGACTCCCCCGGCAGTTTCTCCGGAGAGCATTAATGCATCGCTTCCATCAAAGATGGCGTTAGCTACATCGGTCAGTTCCGCCCGGGTAGGGTTTGGATTGTGGATCATGGAATCGAGCATCTGGGTTGCTGTTATGACCGGCTTCCCCTGGGCAAGACATTTTTCAATGATCCTCTTCTGAGCGAGAGGGATCTGCTCTGTAGAGAGCTGGACCCCAAGATCCCCCCGGGCCACCATTACCCCGCCGGAAACCCGGATGATATCATCTATATTGTCGAGCCCTTCCTGGTTTTCGATCTTGGAGATAATACGGATAGGTGAATGGTGCTTTTCCAGGATATCACGAATCTCTTCCACATCCTCGGGGCGCCTAATAAAACTTGCGGCAATCAGGTCCAGCTTCTGCTCAATGGCAAAGAGGATATCTTTCCTGTCCTTTTCGGTGATGGCAGGGAGCGCAACCTTGACACCCGGAACATTAACATTTTTTCTGCTTCCGAAGGTTCCTCCGTTTCGGATAATACAGCGGATTTCGGTCCCCTCTACCGAGAGTACCTCCAGATCCACGATACCGTCGGCAATGAAGATGTGGGTTCCAGGATTGACCTCCTCTGGAAGTTTCTTATAGGAGATGGATAATCGCTCTCTTCCGCCCTCTATCTCCTCGGTGGTGAGGCTCATCTCAAAGCCTTTTGAGATGGTAATCTCACCCCCTCCCTTGATACGGCCGGTGCGGATTTCCGGGCCCTTGGTGTCCATCATCAGTGCTACGGGGATCCCCGTCTCCTCGGAGGCCCGTCGGATAGAGGCGATTCTGGCCCCCTGTTCTTCGTGGTTTCCGTGGGAGAAGTTGAATCGGGCCACGTTTAATCCGGAGCGCAGGAGCTCTTTCTGAATCTTCAGATCATCACTTGCCGGGCCGATGGTTCCCACTATCCTTGTTCTTCGGCGATACGCCATAGCATCCTCCCTGATATAGCTTAAGCATAGGTAGCGCCGGGAGAATATGCAAGTGCCATTCTTGACCTCTGACCTGAGAGGATGTATTGTTCTCTCATGATAGCAGAAAAACTCTCTTCACCCATCTACTACTTGATGATTTCCATCATGGTGCTAAACCTCTTTCAGCGAAAGCATAGTGCCACGGGGGAAAAAAAGCGTTTTGCCACCCTCTGGTTTGCGGCTACCCTGTTGGTGTTGCAGGTAGGAATCGGGCTGATGGTCAATTTCCAAAAGCCCGACTGGCTTCTGGTACCGCTTTTCCTTGTTTGGGGGGCGCTCATCTACCTCCTGAGGGGGAAGATTTTTATCTTCCGCAGTAAGTGTCTCTCCTGTGGCAACAAACTGGATTCAAAGGAGTGGCTTGGCCGGGATGATAATCTCTGCGCCAGTTGCGCACCCCCTCCGGATGGAGAGGATGCTACTAAAAAAGAAAATTCCCAACCAGCGGTGGAAAAAACGAAGCATCCGGTGGCTATCGGAGAGTTTCAGGTGGATGAAGAGAAGCGGCACGAGCTGGGCAAGGGGGAGATCCGGGAGGATATTCCCCGGGATGTGGATGAGATTGACTGGGAGGCTTGGAGTTTTGCCGAGAAGGCGGTGCTCTGCTACCTCTTTGACGGCGATAAGGTGCTGCTGATTCATAAGAAGACCGGTCTTGGCCGGGGAAAGGTGAACGCCCCCGGCGGCAGGATCGAAGCGTGGGAGATGCCAAAGGAAGCGGCTGTCCGGGAACTGCAGGAAGAGACGGGGATTACTCCACAGGATCTTGAGGAGGTGGCTCAGCTCCATTTTGTCTTTACCGACGGATATTCCCTCAAAGGGACGGTCTTTTTTGCCTATTCCCATGAGGGGAAAGCCCTTGCTACCGAAGAAGCCGATCCCTTCTGGATAGCAGCTGATGCAATTCCTTATGACAAGATGTGGGAGGATGATAAGCTCTGGCTTCCCAGGGCATTAGGTGGAAAGCATATTTCCGGTTATTTCATTTTTGAGAAGGAGGCAATGCTGAGTCAGCGGCTTGTCGAAAAGGATCGATGAAGGAAACAGATCGGGATGGGGAACTTGAGGAGCTTGAGGAGCTGAGAGCTCTTCGAGACTATTATCACCGCCTCTTCAACAATGCCCGGGAGGGGGTGATCATCCTTCGGGACAATACTATTGTTGATGCCAATGAGAGTGCGGCCAGGCTTTTTGGCTGCACCCGGGAGGAGCTGCGGGGACGTTTCTTTGGAGATTTTGATCCGCCTTACCAGCAAGGTGGGATCCCCTCACAGGAGAGACTTAAAGAGGATCACCGGATCATCCGGGAAAAGGGTACCTATGAGACTGAGTGGCTCTTTATCCGAAAGGATGGCAGCGAGTTTCTTTCGGATCTCTCTTCTACAATAATTGATAGAGATACTCTCTTTATGCAGATTCGCGATATTACCGAGCAGCGGAAGCTGGAGTCGGATTTGCGGCTTAAATCGGCGCAGTTCAAGGCAATTCTGGAGAGTATTCCCTTCGATTTCTGGATTAACGACCTGGAAAATCGCACCTTTATGCAGAACCAGTACAGCAAGACTATGTGGGGGAACAATCTGGGTAAGCATATAGCAGATATAGCTGATTCGGCGGAGTTAATCCTCAAATGGGCGAACATAAATCAACAAGCGATGGACGGCAAAACGGTAGAAAATGAGATGCAATACCATTTTTCTGACGGGATCCATCACTTCAGAAATATTGTATCCCCCATCCGGGACGGGGAAGAGCTTTTTGGTATTCTGGGAATCAATATTGATATCACCGATTACAAACAGGCCCTGGAGGAGCGGGAGATGCTTCTGCGGGAGGTGCATCACCGGGTAAAGAACAATCTGCAGATCATTTCGAGCATGATCAATCTGGATCCCAACCGGGAGCTCTTTATTGATATTGAGAACCGGATCAACTCCATGGCGCTTATTCATGAGCAGCTTTATAACTCGGATAACTTTACCATGATCGAGATGGGAGCCTACCTGGAACGGCTTTCAGATAGTATCCGCAGCTCCTTTCACTCCTTATCGGCGGATATTCAGATAGAGCTGGCTTGTGAGCAGATCTCCCTCGATATTGAACGGGCGATCCCCCTGGGAATTATCCTGAACGAGCTGATTACCAACAGCTTCAAGCACGCCTTTTCTGATGGTGATGGGAAGCTGGAGATCAGCTTTTGTATCCACAAAGACCCTGGTGGTGATGATCTGCTCCAGCTGAAGATCAGCGATTCCGGCCCAGGTCTTCCCGAGGACCCAGGATTTGAACGGCAGGAGGGCTTGGGTCTTATCCTCATTCGTCAGTTAAGCAGACAACTGCAGGGAAGCTTCTCCTTTGATGGATCTGCAGGCTTCCGCTTCTCCCTCTCTTTTCCGGCCTTATCTCCATCTTCCCGGGGCGCTGGGGGAGCTGAAGGATCTTCAGGGTCGAAAGGAGCTGCCAAGGCTGAAGGTCCCGCAGACTGATGACCCACCTGATGCTCGCCTCAGCGGCCTTTTTCTGGGGAATTAACCCCATGATCATGAAGATAGGTTTGGCCACCATTAATCCTCTGGCTTACAATGTGGTCCGGCTGCTTTTTGCCTTTATCATATCTCTTCTTGTTATCCGTTTTGGTACCAGAAGCTGGAAAAGGGTGGAGAAGGGGGATCGGATCAGGTTTGTTTTACTTGGCCTTGGGGGATTTCTTATTTTTCAGGGGGGGTACACCTTTGGGGTCCATCTCACCGCTGCCGGAGTAAGTGCAATGATCCTGGCTATTCTGCCGGTTTTTGTCGCCCTTATTTCGATTATCGGACGGGTTGAGAAGGTATCACTGAAAGCGGCCCTGGGGATAACGGTATCTCTCATCGGGGTGGGGGCTATCACCTTTGGGGGGATGGGCGGTGGCTCAGCAGAACCTGGAGGGTTTGTAAGCCAGACTGGAAGTAATCACCTCCTTGGGGTTCTATTGCTGGTGATTGCCGAATTCAGCTACGGAATCTATACGGTTTTTGTGAAACCTCTGACCAGAAAATATCCGGTGGAGCAGATTGTCTGTATCATTATTGGCGTGGTGCTTCTCCCTTTCATTGCCCTTACCGTTCCTTTCTTTATCAGCGAAGGCTTCTTTACATCCGGTCCGTTGCGTCTTTTTACCCTGGGGGAGTGGTTCAGTCTCCTCTACTCTTCGGCTTTCGGGATTTTGGCGGGTAATATCCTCTGGAGTCACGGGGTAAAACGGATCGGGAGTACCGGCACCAGCATCTATATCAATCTGACCCCCCTCTTTGGTGTTGCCGCAGGATTCCTTATCCTTGCCGAACGGCTCTCCCCTCTCCAGCTTGCCGGTGGGGGCTTGATCCTTGCCGGGGTTTGGCTGGTCAACTACCGTCGGAGGAGGGCTTCCTAGGGAAGGCTTTTTTTAGGAAGAGGGCTTTTTGGAAGCTGAGCTTTTGTTCTGGTCCGGCTCCTCGAAGACGATAGTTGTTCCCTCCAGGTTTATCACATCCCCGGGGGAGAGTTCCCTTCCGCTGCGGCTTTCCCGGTTGTTTACCACTATAGTTCCAGCTGATTCTATGATGTAGCGATCCTTATCCTTGTTGTAGACGATGGTCATCGCCTCTTCCTGTGGCGCTCCCCTGCCGGCGATGGTGAGATCCGCCTGAGTGCTGGAGCCGATGACGGTTTTACCCCCACTGAGGGGAACTGTAGCGGAGCTTACCCTGGTTCCGTAACTGCTTTGCAAAAGCTGCAGGGCGGCGGTGCTGTTTCTTTTCCGGTAGCGAATTGCCAATAGAAGAAACCAGAGGGCAATTGCCAGGGGAAGGGCTAGGAGGATGATCCACGGATAAGGGTCTGAAGGAAGGCCGAAGATGGTGCTGGTGTGGTAGAACCGTTCTGCCCTGCTTTTTACCTCTTCGGGGCTACCCCCCGGGGAATCGAGAAGGATTGCCTCTACCCAACTCTGTTCGGAAGGAAAGAGGCCTGCCCGGTACCGGATCTGGTATTCCTGTTCGATCTTCTCCCTGATATCCCGGTAGATGGTGGAAAGCTCCTCGCTATTTCGGGCATCGTAGACAATACCTCCGCTGTCGATGGCGATATCACCCAGATGCTGGTCCTTTCCCCCCGCATAGTTGATGGCGTAGAGGGTAATCCCCTCTTCCTGGTATACCGAGAGGACTTCCTGGTGGTTGGGCAGAGCCGTACCGTAGAGAGGATGTTCCTCTCCCCGGTGTTCAAACCAGGGATAGTTTTCCCCATCAGAGAGAACAACCACCGCCCTGCGGCCACTCTCCCTTCCCAGGCGCCTGGCCACATCAATCAGGCTATGATAAAGCTCGGTGTAGGCATCATCCCTGCCGGGTTGCTTTATCTCGCCCAGGAGGGTGTTCACCGCTGCGGGGTCTTTCACCTCCTCTGCATGGATAGTGAGGTTGGTGTTGAAGGATGCCAGACCAACCCTATCCTTTCCATGGATTGACGAGCCGGTAAAGCTCCTGATTGCTTCCCGGGCGCCGGTGGTACGCATCCGGGCCGGGTCCTCGGTGGCCTCGCCGCTGTAGCTGTCGTACATACTGCCGGAGTTATCAACCAGAAGCATGATCATTATTCCCTTTTCCTTGTGAGGGTTTTCTTTTACCGATAGAATCGGTAGGGTTTGAAACCTTCGGGGGCTGCTTTCCGGGGGGATCCCGGTTTCCCGAACCATAAAACGGTCGGGATCGATCCCGGAAACAGTTCTCCCCGCCTCATCGGAGATATTGAGATAGAGATCCACCTCCTGCCGGACCAGGAGAGCTGAGGTATCTACCTGGGTGATATTGATCTGTTCTGCAAAGCAGGGCCCTCCTGCCAGGATGGTCAGGAGGATAAAAAAGAAGCTAAAAACGGTAATCTGTCTCATCTGTGGTACCCCCTATTCGGTCCGGAAAAAGAGTTTGGCAGAGCCTATCTGAATGACATCCTCATATTTAAGCAGCTCCGTCCCCTCAAGGGGGGTGTCGTTTATCAGAATGAGGGGTTTCTTTCCCCGGTCATCCTTCAGCTGCCGTGGCTCCAGGTAAAGATCATCACCCTTAAGGCGAAAAAGGGCGTGTTCATCCTGAACGTCCTTATAATCGGTGAGGGCGATATCCTGCTTTGCCGATGCGCCTACCCGGATTTTTCTCTGTACCAGGCTATACTCCTTCCCCCGTTTTGAGCCGTTGAGAATCCGCAGCACCCCGGGAGAGATGCGCCGCTCCAGAAGGGCGTAGAAAAGGGAAATGAGGGAACCGAAGAGGACGAAAGCGAGAAGGCGCGCATAGAGCAGGCCGGGGAAAAGGTTCTGGAAGAGTTCTATGCTTCCACCACCGATTAGCCCACCCAGAACTCCTCCGGCAAGTCCAATGAGGCTCTTTCTGCCGCTTTTTGCCCGGATCCCCTCACTCAGCCCCACTGCGCCACCCAGGATGATCCAGCCGATAAGCCGGGCAAGGAGAAGGGTTCCTTCTTCCCCACTTTTAGCCAGAATGGAAAGGAGGATCCCCTGGCCGGAGAGAAATCCCAGGGTGCCGCCGGCCAGGCCGGTTATGGCGCCGGTAAGGGCGCCGCTGATGATCTTTCCACCCTCCTTCCCGGTAAGGCCCTCTCCGCTGCCGAAAAAGAGGCCGAGGATGAGGCCGAAGAGAGCCCCCTGGGCCAGACTGAAGAGAAAATAGCTGCCAAAAAGTTCTTGAAAGCTGAGTAGCAGCTCTAACAGGGGCCAGGCGGCGAGACCGGCCAGGGCCCCCAAGAGAATAATGATTAATCTGCGAATTCCGGTACTCATTAATTTCCTTCCTTTCTCAACTTGGGATTGATGTTGAGGCTTCTCTGATCGGGATGGATTAAGAGGCTGAAGATCTTCTCCTGGTAGCCCGGAGCAGTAAATTTGAACCGGTACACCTTCCCGCTATAGAGGGGGCCCTCCTCGGTTTCAAACCCTTCAGTGCGGCCGAAGCTCTTTTTTGTCAAAGCTTCCCAGCGCCCATCTACCAGCACCTCAATCTGGCTAGCTCCAGTAATATCGGCCCAGCTCTCTCCATCCTGGACAAAAAAATCAAGTTTCAGCGCTTGAGGTCCATCGGTATTACCGGAAAAGAGGATACGTCGGGGGTTCTCCTGATCCTTCATCGTAGATAGGGTGAAGGAGTTCCAGTAGACGGTATCCTCCACCTGCAACTTAACCCGGTATTCACCTTCCGGGAGGAAGCGGCTTCCGGTTTCAAAGAGGAGGCTGCTCCCGCTATCACCCCTCTTCTCCTTCGCTGCCCTCTGCTCTCGATCGTCCCTCCGGGGAGTGAAGCGGAAGGGCTTTTCGCCTAACTCCACTCCGTCATCCCCTGCGTCCTGGAAGATCCATCCCTTCAGATAGTACTCATCCGCCTCTTTGTAACCCGGAGCCATCCGAACCTGCAGCTTCAACTCCCCATGGCTGTTTCGGAGAAAAAGCCGGCTGCCTGTTCCGGTGATGTACAAACTTGCCCCAATGGCTACAAGAAGAAGTGCTGCGACTCCTGTCCGTTTCATCATCTGAAGAATGCGCACCTTTCCCCGGGGCTTTCCTGGTTGGATCGGCTCTATGCTTTTTCCCCGGATTGCGTTTCGGAGCTGAACTTTCAGGAGCTTAAGCGGTTTTCGGGAGAAGTATCTGTCCAGCCGGCGAATCAGGGGAAGGAGATCTTGATAACGACGCTTCTTTTTCGGTTTCATAGAGCGCCGAATCAGTGACCGGACCAAATAGTTCACCTTGGGGTTGAACTTGCCGGGATGGGGATAACGGCCCTTCATAATTGCCGCCATCAAATCTGCGGAAAACCCGCCGGGATAGGGCTTTTTCCCCGTCACCGATTCATAGAGCATCACCCCGAGCGAGTAGATATCGGCCCGTTTATCCACCGACCGGCTGTTCTCGAACTGCTCCGGGGCCATATAGGCGGGGGAGCCCAGGGTCATGCCATCCCGGGTCAGCCCTTCCTCGGCAGTCTCCTCCTTGGAGCTGGCAATTCCAAAGTC
>CAYMWV010000032.1:9081-24232 GCA_964394395.1 uncultured Sediminispirochaeta sp. | reverse complement strand
TGCAATAGAGGCTAAAGAAAACCCGCTTGACCGCCCCTCCCGGCTCCCCTACAATAAGTCTGGCTCGTCCCGGTTCGGCCAGTCCCGGTTCGGGCCGGCCGGGGACGAAAAGGAGATACGCATGATTTGGGACAAAGGAGCAGAGTGCCGAAAAACCGAAGATCTGCGGGCCCTGCAGCTGCAGCGGCTTCAGGAGCTGGTGACCCGGCTCTATATCCGGGTACCCTTTTACCGGAAGAAGTTTGATGATGCGGGGATTAAGCCGGAGGATATCCGTACTCTGGAGGATATTGCCAAAATCCCTTTTACCACCAAGCAGGAGCTCCGGGAGACCTATCCCTACGGTCTCTTGGCGGTGGATGAGTCGGAAATTGTGGAGGTGCACACATCCTCAGGCACCACCGGTACCCCCGTGGTGGGAGCCTACACCATAAAGGATATCGACATCTGGTCCCAATCTATGGCGAGGACCCTGGCAATGGCGGGAGCGGAGCCGGGTGATGTGGTGCAGAACGCCTACGGATACGGACTTTTTACCGGAGGACTGGGGGTCCATTACGGTGCCCGGAAGCTGGGGGCCAATGTTATCCCCATATCAGCGGGGAACACCAAACGGCAGTTGATGATCATGCGGGACTTCGGCACTACCCTTTTAACCTGTACCCCCTCCTACTCCCTCTTTCTGGCCGAGGTTGCCGCTGAGGAAGGGATTGATATGGCTTCCCTAAAATTGAAGGCGGGCTGCTTTGGCGCCGAGCCCTGGAGCGACACCATGCGCACCGAGATCGAAGAGAAGCTGCAACTGAAGGCTCATGACATCTACGGCCTTACTGAGATCATCGGCCCCGGGGTGGCTGCCGAGTGCGACCAGCAGGACGGGCTCCATATAAATGAGGACTTCTTCTATCCTGAAATTATCGACCCTGAAACCGGGGATGCGCTTCCCCCGGGAGAGGAGGGGGAGCTGGTCTTTACCACCCTCACCAAGGAGGGAACTCCAATCCTGCGCTACCGCACCCGGGATATCACCTTCCTCTACACCGAACCCTGCCCCTGCGGCAGAACCACCATACGGATGCACCGCCTTCTGGGCCGCACCGACGATATGCTGATTATCCGGGGAGTGAATCTCTTTCCCAGTCAGATCGAAGAGGTGTTGATGCGGATAGAGGAGACCCAGCCCCACTATCAGATTGTGGTAGACCGGGGAGATAGTCACCTGGATGAGGTGGAGATCCAGGTGGAGGTTGAGGAGAGCTTCTTTAGCGACGAGACCAAGGTGCTGGAGGCGATCCGGAACAAGATCGGCGAGGAGATAAAATCGAGCCTGGGGATCAGTGCCCGGATAAAACTGGTGGAACCCCGGTCTATCGAGCGGAGCATGGGAAAGGCGAAACGGGTTATCGACAGACGTCAGCTGTAACTGGGCGGCTGTAAGCAGGCGGCTGCGTCAACAATGCACCCGCAGCAATAAGGAGCAATCAAAATGACAATCAAACAGATATCGGTATTTCTGGAAAACTCCCTGGGTCGGCTGGCGGAGGTAACCGCTGTTATCGGTGAGTCGGGGGTGAACCTTCGGGCCGCTTCCGTGGCAGACACAGCGGACTTCGGCATCCTCCGGCTGGTGGTGGACAATCCCGACCGGGCCATCTCCGTCCTGGAAGCTGCGGGCTTTACCGCCAAGGTGACCGAGGTCTTTGGAGTGGAGCTGGACGATTCCCCCGGCGGCCTTGCCCGGGTTATGCAGATCTTCGACGAGAACGGGGTGAATATTGAGTATCTCTACACCTCCCTGGAACACAAGAGCGAGAAGGTGGTGATCATCTTCCGGGTGGAAGATACAAAGCACTGCGCCGGGATAATAAAGAAGCAGGGCTTAAAGACGGTGGATTGCTTTTAATGCTGAGGTCTATTTTATGGAACATAGGAGATTAGCCAACCAGTTGCTTCTTTTTTTTCTCATTACTCTGCTTTTTTGCACCTGCACGAGTATACAAGAGAACAGGTTTTCCGAAAACGTCTCCGAAAGCGGGAAAAGAGCTGCAAAAGAGTCAATCACCTGGCATGCTGTTTTGGTAGCAGGCTCCTACAGCGATGGGGACCAGAAAATAGATAATTGGGATAATGCCCTGGAAGGAATGCTTGCTCTTCTTCTCAAAGCGGGCTTATCAGAGGATGCCATTCGCATGCATAGTTCAAATCCCCAAACCATTGGAGAGCTTAAAGAGGGGATAACTCAAGCTCCAGCATGGAAAAACAGGATATCAGGGTCCATTAACAATTTTGATTTCCAGGATGGAGATGGATTAATTCTCCACCTTACCAGTCACGGACTGGACAATCGGGGACTCTATCTTGAATCGGAGGAAGATTTTCGAAATATTCTTACTCCTGGAGAATTGGATGATATCCTCGATTCTACGGAAGATATACCTGTGGTTATTTTCTTGTCAGCCTGTTTCTCAGGAGATTTCCTAAGCGGTGAGGAGAATATTGCTGGTGAGAATCGTCTAATTCTTACCGCTTCAGCTGAGGATCGAGGCTCCTTTGGCTGTGGTGCAGGAAGTATTATGCCCGAATGGGACGATAGTCTTCTCAAGGTTCTCAAGGAAGTAGATGCAGATAAAACCTGGGAGGGTATTATCGCCAGCATCCTTGAAGATATTGAGAGAAAGGAAACGGACTTTTCAGAAGATAAGAAGTCTCATCCTCAAGTCTACCTGCCCGATCCCCTCCATCCAGGGTTTCAGGATCTTCTTCACAGATTCTCTCTTAGTGGAAATTGAATAATTTTTTTTCTTGCATGTACTAATTCAGCTGTTAAACTGAAATCAGATGCATATATGAAATTGTGGGGAATACCGATGAAATCAAAAAAGCTTCTATTTATTCTTACCATTACATGTCTCATTGCAGTGATAGTCTCTTGTGTGACCGGGATAGGCTCTCCTGAACAAGGGAAGGGGACGCTGGTGGTTATACCTCTGGAACATACTATAGAGAATGATTTTGATGTTTTTGCTGATTATTACATCCAGATTAATGATTTGCAAACCGAGAAGAAGGTTCGCAGCATTCGGATCCCCGATAACCGAAATTTTGTATTAATCCGGTCACTTGATCCTGGAGAGTACTATATAGCTGGATATAAATGGAGGACCCAGAATAATTCTGGTGATTTAGTGGAATTCTACCGGGATGATTCACCTTTTCAGGTTAAACGAGGAATTGTCTCTTTTACCCCCTACGGATTTGGCTGGTTTAAAGGTCAGACGAAGGATGGTAAAAATGCATATCGCTTCGATGTGTTGAGAAAAGATGATGGTATTCTTCACAATGAAGTTTTACGCCAGTTGCTTGCTGAAAGCCCTGAGGCCATGGCGTTATGGGATATTCCGGAAATTACCGATACTACCATTCCATCCCAGATAGCAGCTGTTCTTGCCGATGCACCAGCTAAGCCTTTTGAGCTGGAATTCACCGATGTGATCAGTGGTGATACCATTTCCATGAAGGATCTTTTAGGCAAGGTTGTAGTAATTGATTTCTGGGCCACCTGGTGTCCGCCGTGCGTTGCCGAGATTCCCACTATGATTGAATTATATCAAACCTATAAATCACAGGGGCTTGAGTTTATTGGAATTAGCCTCGATGAAAAAAGCTCCACCCTTGTGGAGTTCTGCAAGGAGAGGGGGATAAGCTGGCCCCAGTACTGCGAGGAGGGGAAGGTTTGGGATACCGAGTTCAGTAAGCAGTGGCGAATTAAATCTATCCCCCAACTCTTTATTCTAGATCAGAAAGGAGAGATTGTAACAAAGGAAGCTCGGGGGCGTCTTCACCTGCTTATTCCGGAGCTTCTTGGCATCGAAGATGAGAGGGTTTTTGGCTTTTATAATTTTAATGGAACCGGAATGAATGAGGTTACCGAGCCTTATGCTGCTGGATATCTGCAAATGCGGGCTGTCTTGCCTGCGGAGGATGGGGAAAGTGCGTATGCGGCATTGACAAATACTAGGGATTTTGAAAATAACACCGGTCGATTTATTGCTGAAGGTGCATTACATTACGCTTCAAATAGAGATGATGCATTTCCCCCTTATAAATATGTGGCTGATCCTCATGTATCTGTCCCGGATCTTCAAAGCCGTGAATTTTCATTAGGCATGGGCTTTTCCATTTCTGACAGAACTTCCCGAGTACCAAAGAGTACGGTGTATCTGAATATGACCGATGAGAAATCAGATCGCTATTTTGCACTCCGGAGGAAGGAGATCGATCAGTGGTGGAATGGTCTGAGTAATGAAGAACGGATCGCTTCCCGGTCTATTTATCAGAAACGTAATAGTGAATTGCTTGAGAGGCTGAATATAAAAACTGAAAAGCGTTACAGAATGACCCTGTTGGAAAGTGGGTTTGTGGGGCGCTGGTGTAATTTGTTCATCGAAAGTGATGATAAAGAGAGCTGGGAACTGGTTATGACCCTCAATAATATTGATTGGCGCATACCCCTGGACATTGAGATTAACACTGGGACACTTTACGATCTCTGGATTAATTTTGATTTCCCTTCCCGGAGAGTTGATTTCTGGTTGAATGGTGAGCACAAACCCGTTGATATTTCTTATGTGTCCGATCAGTCAATCTGCCCCTCCGGAGGAGCAGAGAACTTTGCCATGCAGCTGATGCCCGGAGGGATGTCACCAGAGAGCGAATTTGATTATTTTTTTATTGCCAATGGGACTCGAAGCTACTCGGAAATTGAAAAGATCTATAAGCGCTATTATCAGGAATGATCTAAACTCGTAACCGCACTGACCAAGATCCAGTTCCGGTTTCCCCAATACCCCTTATCTTGTACCGTACTCCCTTTTGGGGGGCCTCATCCGTCCATGCCGGCCGGGGAATCTTCTACTGTCATATATTCTGGATAGGTTGCGGGATAGCCTCAGTCAGACAGTTACTATTTCCCCCCCTATGTATAGAGAATCCAGGCGAACTTCCCTACACCCCAGATGGCGTAGCTTACGATCGCTCCAACAAGAAAGAGACTGAAGAAGGCCATCATAACCCAGTCCAGCTTCGACATCAGCGATTCGTGCAGATAGGTTCGGTCGGGGTCGCCGGTAAAGGCCTTCGATTGAAGCACAACCTCGATCATCTGACTTTTTACCATCGAAGTGAGAATCAGGGGAACTGCAACTTTTGCGTACACCTTTATACGTTTGACAGGGCCCATCTTTTCCATTGGAAGTCCCCGAAGTCGCTGCGCTTCGATGATCGACTGAATCTGATCGAAGAGGAGGGGGAAAAAGCGCAGGGTGGAAGAGAATATGAAGGTGATCTTATAGGGGATCTTTGCCTTTACCATGCCAACGATCATCCGGTTCACATCGGTTGTGAAGATGGCAATGGGGATCACCAGAACCATGGTGAGGGTTTTAAAGAGTGCATTGGCACCATAAAGAAGCCCCTCCCGGCTGAGAATTCCACCTCCGATAAGAAACCAATTTTCTGGAATAATGAACACTGGTGTAAGGTCGCTCCTGCCGGTAAGGCTGAGTACCTGATCCTTATTAAAGAAACCGTGGGTTACTATTAGGAGGATGCCAAAAAAGAGCATGACCAGATAGATCGTCCGGATGTATTTCCAGCGAACTCCAACAGCCAGGGCTGAAAGGGTTAATAAAAGGGTCATCGCTCCGCCTGTAAGCGGGCTCTCCCACATGAAGGCTATCACGGTTATCACTACAACCATGAATAGTTTAGGTCGGAAATCGAGGCGGGTGAAAAAACTATCCCGCTTTACTGTTTGGAAGGTAACGTTACTCATGAAGATACTCCTGCGCAAATAAAACTGTCGGCCAGTTCCTTAGCTGTCAACAGTTTAGGGATAGCTGATTCCGCCTTCGAGCCGTTCTTTCTGCCGAAGAGTTCTCTGGTCAGGGCAACCGGCTGTGGTGGATTCAGGTAGGTGGAATTAAGAGTCTCTACACTGTGATATGCCTCTCTGATATGTGCATCAAGGAGAATGGTTCCTTTTCCCATAACGACCACCCGCTCCGCATATTCGGGCATCAGGTAGAGATGATGGGTTATAACGATAACCGTTTTCCCCATGTTGTGTAGCTTTTTACTGATCTCTAGAATATATTTTGCCCCCTGATAATCCTGGCCGGTGGTGGGTTCATCGAAGATGATAGTGTCTGGGTGCATGGCCAAGATAGCCGCAATAACAACCCTGGCCCGGTCGCCCTTAGGTAAGCTCAAGGGGTGCTGGTTCCTCTCTTCAAGTAGTCCCATCGCTTCAAGGCTTTCGGTGGTTCGACTTTCCACTTCCTCTTTATCGTAGTTGAGGTTTTTCAGCGCAAAGGCTACCTCCCCTTCAACGGAGGAGTTAAATATCTGATTGTCCGGATTTTGTGCCACATAGCCTATATTCTTGGCAAGATCGCTCATGGAAAGATCCGCTGTATCCTTTCCCCCTACAAAGACGGTTCCCTCGGTGGGTTCGAGGAGCTTGAGGAAGTGCTTCACCATGGTCGATTTTCCCGCTCCGTTCTGGCCTATTATAAGCAGATATTCTCCCACATTGATATCCAGGCTGATTCCATGGAGCGCTTCGGTCCCGTCGGGGTATACATGCTTCATATCCCGGATACTAATAAGGGGAATGGGAGATTTACTTGAATAGTCTATTGCTTTTGGAATCTCCGGAGCCTCCAGAGGGCAGCTTTGAGCAAGGCTGAACATCAGCTCCTTACCCTTATCAAGCTTTACCGGGATCTCAGGAATTGAAATGCCGTGTCTTCTTATTCCATGAAAGGTTTGGGCAACCTCGGGAGGACGGAGATCATGAGCCGTAAGCAGCTCCGTATCTCCATAGATCTCTTCAGGGGTTCCACTTTTAATGATCGATCCCTGAGACAGGAGGATGATTCTATCAGAATACTCTGCCATCTCTTCGGCGGCGTGGCTTATCATTAGGATGGTTACTCCCAGCTCCCGGTTCAGATTTCTCACTGTCTGGAAAACCTCTTCGGTACCGATCGGGTCAAGCTGGCTGGTCGGTTCGTCCAGAATCATCAATGAAGGTTGAAGGGCCAAAGCGGCTGCAATAGCAAGACGCTGTTTTTGTCCCCCCGACAATTCGTGGGGATGCTTCTCTTCGGTGCCTCCTAACCGTACCGCCTCCAGTACCTTGGGTATCCTTTCACGAATCACTTCCCGGGGAACTTTCAAATTTTCCAGGGCAAAGGCTATCTCGTTTTCTACGCTGGTGCTGGTGATCTGGCTTTCCGGATCTTCGAAAACCGCACCGACATGCTGACTCAGTATGCTGATGGGGTTCTCCAGGGTGTCGAGTCCTGCAATTTCAATGGAGCCGAAAAACTTACCGCCGTAAAACTGGGGCACAATGCCGTTGAAAGCCATGGACAGGGTTGTTTTTCCCGCTCCCGTAGGGCCGATGAGTCCGATGAATTCACCCTTTTGAATAGTTAAGTTGATATCCCGAAGGATAAAGTCCGGGCTGTTGGTATACTTATAGGATACATCTTTACATTGGGCGATGATATCGCTCATGGTCACTCTCCTGAAACAGGACGGGAGGTTCACTCACCTCCCGTCCTGAATTTTCTAGAATATAAATCAGTAAAGAGCCTTCTGGGGCCTTACGATTCCAATGGCTCTCAATCCGACAATAACACCGGTACCGACAACTGCGGCAACCAGAGCACGCATGGCGTTCTCAAAGGGCATCATGGGAATAAGCATGATCCACACCTCTTCTGGCCAGTTGAACATGGTGTAGGTAATTGCGCTTTGGCAGGAGTGGGCCAGTCCAAAGGTGGTCCATGTTCCGAGGAATAGTCCTGTCGCCAGTTTTGCAATGTTTTCGCTCTGGATTAGTTTGGTAAAGAGTTTTCTGGTGGGAAGAATGAAAAGGAGGATTGCCGACCAGTCAATGAAAGAGCCGAGAATGACTGATTGAAGGGAGACACCATTCATGAAAAGCGCTCTTCCGATATAAACAAAGAAAGCGATGATGGTAACCACGATGATGGGAATCCACCACCAGCCCCGTTTCCCTTCTCGTACCATCGCACCTGCGGCGAAAGCGGTAACTACTGCGCCGAGAACAGTGATAGCAGGTACTCCTGCCGTATGCGGTGCAATAAAAACACCGATTAACGATCCGATTAAAGCAGAAAGAGCCCCCGCAATTGGTCCCAGGACCCATCCGAGAATGGAAAGCACTCCCTGGTTCATCGGGAAGCTTCCTCCTGAGGCCATTACTATTGACATCGGGATGAAAGCGAGAGCGGCTACGACTGCAGCCAGCACAACGATGTAAGCCACCGGCGCACCATCAATTGCTGCGCCGCCGAGGGATTTTACTTCCCTCTCTTGTCCGGTAGGTTGTTCAGACATACTGAAAACACCTCCTCTTAAATAGTGCATCCCGCAACGCGGGAGAGGTAAGCAGGAACCCTTTTCCTTTGTAATTATCACGTGTTAACAACATGGGAAAAATGAAACCGTTTTCAGGAACGGTTTCTACAACGGTTCCAACGAGACCCAGGGACAGTCTGAGGGCAATTCCCCAATCTGTCAACAGTTTTTGTAATGAAATTATGAAAGAACCTAGCTCTTGCATAGCCTTGAGGAAAAGGTAATAGTGTAAGTATGGATGTGACGATGGATATTGCTGGAGAGATAGTTTCTTTCAAAGAGCTGGTAGATACAGTAATCCGGAGCTGTAAAAAGGGGAGGCAGAAGCATCTCGCTGTCGCCTGGGGCGAAGATCCCTACACCCTAAAGGCTTTGGACCGGGCGGTGGGGGAAGGTATCGCTGCCGTCTCCCTGCTTGGAGAGAGAACTTCGATAGAGAGGGTATGCCGGGACCTGGGAATAGATCCGGCCCGATTTACGATCATCTCCGCAGATAGCCCCGAAGAGGCGTGCGGTGAGGCTGTAGCGATGGTGAAACATGGGGATGCGGATATTCTGATGAAGGGGCTGGTGAACAGTGACACCTTTTTAAAGGCGGTGATGAGAAAAGGGGAGGGGCTTCTGCCCCCCGGCGCAGTTCTGACCTACACCGGAATCCTCGAGATCCCCTCCCGGGGAAAACTCCTTCTTATCTCCGATCCGGCGGTTATCCCCTTTCCCACCCTGGAACAGAAGAAGGCGATGATCCTCTACAGTGTGGCTGTGGCCCGGCGGTTGGGGATCGCAGAACCCCGGGTGGCACTAGTTAGCTGCACCGAAAAAGTGACCCCCGCAATTCCCAACACGGTGTGGGACGCCGAGCTTACCGGGATGAACCGCCAGGGGCTAATCCCGGGCTGTATTGTTGACGGTCCTCTGGATATCTTTCTCGCCTGCGATCCGGCAGCCGGAGCGGTGAAGGGGGTGGATACTCCCATCGGCGGAGAGGCGGATCTGCTCATCTTCCCATCCCTGGAGGCGGCCAACAGTTTTTATAAGGGGCTGATGCTCTTCGCCGGTGCGGAGCTGGCAGGCTTGCTGCGGGGTACCGAGAAACCGGTGGTGCTCATGTCCAGAAGCGAAAGCCCTGCTTCCAAGTTCTACTGTATTGCTTTAGCTGCGCTTCTGGCTGACTCCCCTTCACCAGCTTAGATCTCGGAAAAAGCTGACTCTCCCCGGCTGTCAATTGCTACCAATGCCGGGAAGTTCTTTACTTCAAGTTCCCGGATCGCCTCGGGGCCCAGATCCTCGAAGGCGACGGTTTTTACCGAGATAATACTCTCCGCATAGAGGGCACCGCAGCCGCCGTAGGCGTAGAAGTATACCGCTCTGTTTTTTGCTACCGATTGCCGGACTTCCTCGCTCCGGTTCCCCTTGCCGATAATTCCCGTCAGGCCCTGCTCCAGAAGCTGGGGGGTGAAGGCGTCCATTCTGCTTGCGGTGGTGGGGCCGCAGGAGCCTATGATCTGCCCCGGCGGTGTGGGAGCAGGACCCATGTAATAGATGCAGGCTCCTCCGATTTCCAGGGGCAGGGGATCTCCCGAATCAAGCAGCTCGATGAGCCGTTTGTGGGCTTGGTCCCGGGCGGAATAGATGGTGCCCGAGATGAGCACCTCCTCTCCTGCCTGCAGCTGGGCCAGGGTCTCCCGAAAATCTTCTAAGCTCTCCGGACCGGTGGGCCAGAAGAGGCGGATTGGTGGATGGCTATTCATGGCTGGACTCCTTCCCTTGGGCCGCTCTCTTGGCTCTCCTGGCCGCCTTGCCTGGTTTGGCTCTCCTGGCTCTCTCTCGTGGAACCGGGACCGCCAGTCCCAGCCCCTGCCGTTGGGTCTGGCCAGGAGAGAATCACCTTTCGGTCCGCCCAGCAGTTTACCGTGATAGCTACCGGCAAACCGGCGATGTGGGTGGCCCAGGGCTCGATCTTTACTGCCAGGCTGGTGGTCACACCTCCCAGCCCTCCGGGACCGATGCCAAGAGCGTTGACCGCCTCCAGAATCTCATCCTCCAGATCAGCGTACCAGGGGTCGGGGTGCCGGTCGTTCACCTCCCGGAGCAGTGCCTTTTTGGAAAGAAGCGCCGCCTTCTCCATGGTTCCTCCCAGTCCGATGCCAAGAATGGTGGGGGGGCAGGGGGAACCTCCGGCCCGGCGCATCGAATCGACCACTGCCGCCACCACCTCTGCCTTCCCGGCGGTGGGTTTAAGCATATGCAGGGCTGAACAGTTTTCGCTGCCGAATCCCTTAGGAAGCAGAGCAATCTCGAGGCGCTCCCCCGGGACCAGTTCGTAGTGGATTACCGGCGGCAGATTGGTGCCGCTGTTTTTTCTATCCTTTAGGGGGTCTGAAACCACGGACTTGCGGAAAAAGCCCTCCCGGTAAGCTGCCTCGGCGGCTTCTTCGATGATGCTTCCAATGAAGAGACCTTCCGAAGTGCCCGGCTCAGGGCCGGTAATGACCACCCCCGTACCAATGGTCACCAGGACCACCAGCATTCCTGTATCCTGACACACCGGCCGGCTCTTTTGTTCCGCCAGATCGATGTTTTCCAGAATCCGCTGCAGTACCACCTTCCCCGGCCCCGATTCCTTCCCGGCGGCGGAACGGATAGCCTGCTGCACATCCTCAGGAATATAGACATTGAGCCTGCGGATACCTTCATAAAGCCGGGTGTAGATCTCCCGGCGCTCTATCTTCATCATCTGAATCTCCTTCAGCCTCTTATCCGATGGTTGGTGCAATCTCTTCAAACCCTGCTGGCTCTTCCCGGCCCACAATTCCCACCAGCAGGTATTTTCGGTCCATGGGGTCCCACTTGCACTCCCGCAGAAGACGGAAGTTGGTGATCTCCCCGGAGCTTTTCACATGGGTTCTCACTCCGGTGCAGTAGATCCGGTTCTCCCCGATGGTGAGGTGGTTTTCATCCACCGGCTGGATCGGCAGGTCCGCCTCAATCATCGCCAGCACCTTGCCCTCCAGTTCCGCCACATCGATCTCCGGCTTCTCCGGAAAGCCTATCACAAAACCGTGCTTCACGTCCGAGTGGAGCTCCGGAGGTCGGTAGCCGTAATCCCGCTCCAGAATATAGGAGGTGATATCCTCCGCTGAATGGGCCATGAGCCGGTAGCGGATAGTTTTGGCTACCACCTTTTGAATAGCCATCGGGGTGGGGCCGAAGACGGTGGGCCTGGCTACAATCACCTCTTCTCCGATACCGAAGATGATCTGGGCGTTGTAGCCCAGGGCTCCGTAGATCAGGTCGAAGTGCTCGATCACCACCCGGCGGTTGTTCTCAACCGCCCGGTTTATCGCTTCCACAATCTCAAACTTCTGATGAAAGGCGAGTTCGTAGCGGATATCCAGGTGGAAGGTGTGGCCGGAGAAGAAATCCTCCGGGGAGAAGTCGTAGAGGGGGGTGGGGCGGATGTTCACCCCCTCGTCATCGTTGGTCAGCTCCATCCCCGGAAAGAGTCCCTTGATCAGGGTCGATTTTCCCGCACCCTCAGTACCGATGATGCCGATCAAGAGATCCGTGGGATAGAGGTACCGGGAGGAGAGCTCTCCGGCCAGGATATAGAGCCGCCGCCTCCCCCGGGGGGCGTAGTAGGCGGAGTAGATCAGGTTCTCTTTTACCGGATTAACCATTTAGTCCTTCCCATCTATTCCTCGATATTGAAGTCCAGGGCGAAGAGCGGCGCATGCTGCTGGGCTCCGTACACATCACTGTCTCCCGGGGATCCAGAAGCGATCTTCCGGGGCATCACTATTTTGACAGCATTCGCCGGTTTAAAAAAGATGATATCCAGGATATTTTTCTCATCCACCCCGTAGAGCCGGGCAATCCTGGGGGCGGTGATCTGATTACTCCCCCGGACCTGTTCAAAAATCTCCCGGTTTTTAAAGATGATATCCAGGGTAAGCTGAAAGGGACCGGCATTTTTCGACCGGATTACCCGGGCAAGTTCTCGTATGTTTTTCATGAAAGCGTCTCCTTTCCATCTATTTCTATGACGGTCAGCGGGAAGAGGGTGGCTTGGTCATTGCCGCTTTCCATCAGATGGTAGAGGGAGAACTCATACACCTCCCCGCCGTGAAGGTCCGAGGGGGAGAAGGGGAAGGCGAGATTTCCGGCGGTGGAGATTCGTCCCGGATAGCCGTAGTGGAGCAGGGTGCTCCGGGCGATACTGCAGATTGAGTCAGCCTCATCCTGATTCCGGCCGATTCCCTCGATAACCAGCCCCAGCTCATGCCCACCGGGCTTTGACTCCGGTTCCAGCTCCTCCATCACCCCGTTTTTCCCGTAGATGTGGAAGATCAGTTTTCCGTCGATTCCCTCCGCCTTCAGTGTGGCGGATACCCGTTCCCGGACGGTGTCGAGGATGGAGTCGATTGTCTCGATCATGATCGGGTCCCTCACTCCGGCTATGCTGACGGTGCGGAATCCGGTACGCCGGGCTCCTTCCAGTTTTACCGTAGAGCGCTCTTCCGGGATGAAACGGCTGCCCGAAACGGTAACACCCCTTTCATCTTCGGTGAAACTGCAGCCGGTCAGATCGATGTGTCCCCCGGGGCCGTAGAGGTGGTATGGGTCTGCTTTCTCGTAGAGGGAGTGAGCGGCGGTGGATTCGGCGGTAAACTTTCGCTCCACCGAAAGGGTTTCCAGCCGGAAAGCATCCTCTGTGAGGATCCCCAGCACCGAGTCTGATCCCGAACCGGGGGTGGCAGCGATGGCGGCGCATTCCAGAATCTTTCCCATGTGCAGGGCAAGGCCGGGATCAAACCCTCTCATGATGGGCAGGGCGGCGAAGACCGCCGGATCGTAGGCCCGGCCGCAGAGGATTACATCACACTCTGCTTTGTGGGCCCTGATAATCGGTTCTATCCCCATCTGGGCGACGATAGCTCCGCTCTCTTTTACCGTTCCCGCTTCCAGCTCCACGAAACCATCCAGGGAGGAGATCCTTCCCCCTTCCAGCTCGGAGAGTACCTTCTCCTTTTCAATATCTGCAGTGATGGTGCCGAGCCGGAAAGAGAGCCCCTCCTCCCGGGCGATTTCAAGGACGATCTGTCGGCACCACTCCAGGTGCGTTTTTGCCCCGGCACCTCCGGCGGTTCCCACCACCACCGGTATCTTTCGTTTTACTCCCTCGGTGAGCATGAAGCGCAGGTCCCGCTTTACTCCCAGTCGGTTGGTGAAGCTGATTCCCTTTCCCAGGTAGTAGGGCCCCGGATCGGTGGAGCCGCCGTCCACTGCGATGAGATCCGGTTTCTGCGCTATTCCTTCCATAAAGGAGCTCTCGGGAAAACCGTAGCCCAGGATTGCGGTGGGTGAGAGGACGGTGAATTGTTTCATGCTCTCCCTCCGCTGTTTCTGTTGGAGTTAATGGAATCGCCTCCGGCCACCCCCAGCCCCTGTTCTTGGCGATACCTGAGCAGTTCGATGGTGCGCATCATTTCGTTACGCACCACCACAAGGCCCTCATCGAATCCCATCCCCGGTTTCACAAGCATCCGCTCCGGCCGGGCGGCCAGGGCAAGGTGGACACAGGCCCGGGCGGAGAGGTCGGTCTCGTTACAGGTGCCCCCCTGGTACGCTTCAACTCCCTTTTCCTTGCAGTAAAGAACGCTATCCACCACGTTGTGGATACTCCCCAGGTCCGGGGTCTTTATCTGGGCCATGTGACAGCACCCGGCATCAGCGAAGGCTTTGATATCCTCCAGGGTGTTGCACCACTCGTCGGCCACAAGCCGGACATCGCTTTTCCGGCTTTCAAGGGCCAGCCGCAGCGCTTTCATCCCAGCGATCTGGGCCTCCCGCTCTCCAAGGTCCATCGGTCCCTCTATGTAAAGCCGGTGGGGGGCGGCGGTTTCACCCAGCCTGGCCAGATAGTCTGCCATCGCTTCGGTATCTTCGGAAAAGGCGATGCCGATGGTGCCGTAAACATCGATATGGAGATCCGGCAGCGGCCGGGTTCCCCTGCTGGGGGACCTCTCCTTCTGTGAAGCCTCCCTTTCGGGCAGGAAGCGAGCGATCCGCTCTTTCAGCCAGATCACATAATCGACAAGTTTCTCTCCCCGGCGCCCCAGCTTCTCTTCCACATTGTTGATCAGCCCGTGGGGCAGCGCCTCTACCTGCTTGAGGATCATCTTGTCCACGGCGGTGTAGCGGTCATCTCCGCTTTGGCCGAAGAGGGGCACCGGTTCAGCTCTTACCGGCAGACCCCACTGCCGGCAGATCACCTCTGTTTTGCTAATCCGTCCAGCCAGAGCCGCCGCCTCCAGGAGAGCTTGGCTTATGCCGTAACGGATGGCAGTGTGGAGCCGGCCCTCTCCTTCGGCCTGTCCCGCCCCCCGGCTCCCGGAGTGGCCCTCCGACTGCCTGCCGCCCGGGCTCTCGGACTGGCTTTCGCCGGAACCACCGCCGGATCCGCCGGCCAGGCCATCCGGCTGGCCCGAAGTCTGAAGCTGGTCGATAAACCGGGCGTTTTCCCTGAAATCCTCCACATCCCGCCCTTCCAAAAGAGGCGCAATTTCTGATCGCAGCATCTGCAGGTAG
Organism: uncultured Sediminispirochaeta sp.; assembly: GCA_964394395.1. Classification (GTDB taxonomy): domain Bacteria; phylum Spirochaetota; class Spirochaetia; order DSM-16054; family Sediminispirochaetaceae; genus Sediminispirochaeta. The sequence goes on along the minus strand of CAYMWV010000032.1, from coordinate 9,187 downwards.
CTTTCGGCAAGAAAGAGGGGATCCCGCCCCCCGGCTCCGGAGTACTGCACTGCAGCGCAATCTCCGGCAGCAACGGAGCCGTCTTCGAGAAGGAGGATTACCGATA
>CAYMWV010000032.1:0-8981 GCA_964394395.1 uncultured Sediminispirochaeta sp. | reverse complement strand
GCAGCGCAATCTCCGGCAGCAACGGAGCCGTCTTCGAGAAGGAGGATTACCGATACCGCCTCCCCCGCCTGGCGGACCGCTGTGAAGCCCGGGGTAAGGGGCTCACCGGTATAGAAGAAGCCGTCGTGACCCGCTCCCTCCTTGATTGCCTTTTGGTCGTCAAAATAGAATCCGCTGTTTCCTGCGGAAAAGAGTGCTTTTACTATCTTCATTTAGGCCTCCCTACAAGGTACCCCTTGCTAATTGCGTAAATATCATCTATCACCATCTGGAAACAGGGCTGGCGCTTCTCCACCCTTCCCCGAAGGGCTATCTGTTCCCGGTGAAAATCCTCTGTCTCCCGGTCAAAAGGGATATTCCCTTTCTGGTAGATCCGCACCGCTCCGTAATTGTCCCTTACCGGCAGCAGCTTTCCCGCATTGTTTACCGAGGGGGAAAAGGGTACATCGATAACTCCCGCTTCAAAACCCTTTACCGCAGCCAGGGCGGGATCTCCTTCTCCAAGTTCCAGGGCCCGGCCCAGGGTAAGCCGCACCTCTTTCCGGATCATCTCTTTTTCCCGTTCCAGCTCCGGACCGTTCAAGGCTTGCTGCCCTTTGAGCATGTTTACCGCCTGCCGGGTCGCCTTGAGACCCTGGAGATTCGCTTCCCGGGTGGGGATCCCCATCGCTTCGTGGGGGGTCTTGGTGATCACCTTGTCCGCCCCGGCCATGGCGGCGGCTATACCGCCCCAGCTGATTACCCCCATGGCCCTGTCCTCATCCTCGGGAAATCCCCCCATCCACTGGTGGAATACCGTAGTCAGTTCGTAGCCGGAGAATCCGGCGGCGGTAAAGTACTCCTCTCCCAGCTCTCGGAGGGTGGCGATGGATGCCACGTCCTGCAGCAGATTCCCCGCCTGGCCGTAGCCCAGGGTTACCGAGCGCACTCCCTGCTCCAGGGCCAAGAGCCCTTCCAGGATCGCCACGCTGTGGCTGATGAAGGGGGGGATCAGGGTTCCCGACAGGGGGCCGAAGGGCTCCCGGTTTATCACCGCCCCCGCTTTGCCGTAGATCCCGCAGAGCCGGTCCACATACTTCCAGTGACGGATCGACTGCTCTAGGGGGATCTTCTTGGCGTAGGGAATGTTGTAGGAGATCCCTCCCCCCTCAAAGGCGGAAAATCCTGAAGCGAGGGAGATCTCCGCCAGCAGCCGGGCATCGGGGGTGCCGTGGCGCACCTGCACCGGTTTATCCAGCGCCTCGGTCACCTGACGGCAAACTTCCACCCCGTGGTTAACCGCAGGAAAGCCGTTAAGCAGGGAAGAGCCTGCGGAAATGGATCTCTCCACACCCCGGGCTGCATCTTCATAGCGGTTTTGCCTGGTGTAGGCGTCGATGGTGGTGGGCAGCAGATCCGCTTCTTCCTGAAGAAAGCGGAGCAGGGCGATGTGCTCCTCCGGAAGGGCCACTCCTGCCCGGGGCTGAAGAAGAAGCTTTCCCTCCTTGCTGCCATCGCTGAGAATCGCAGCGAACTGCTTCTCCCGGGGGAGGTTTTTCTGGTAGTCGATTCCCTCATCGAGGGGAATCTCCATTCCCCCCGGTTTCCCGGTTGGCCAGCTTGCCAGCACCTCCCTCCGCTCTTTTTGGAATAGATCTTCCGGTATTATCCGGGCTTCATAATCCATACATGCTCCTTTTTACCAGTAGTTTTGAACTACCGGTAGTTCCGGTTTACTAACACCTCCGGGGCCAGACGAAGGGCCGCCTCGGGTTGAATTCGGGCCGCATTTGCCAGAAGCGGCCAGAGATAATCCTGGTCCTGCAAAAATTGTGGATTCTTCGGGATAAGCAGCTCCCACCCCTCCCGGTTGAAGAGCGGCGGGGATGGCAGTGCCACCGCTTCAGCGCTCCGGGAGAGGAACCCCCCGGTGCCGATAATCGCTCTGATCCCTGAGAGATCCTTTCCCATTTGTACCTGAACTGTTCCCGATGGAGTGGCCACATCCCGCACCTCTCCGGCGTGGCGCAGGAGCGTCAAGGTGAGGCAGATCTCTGCCAGAAAGCGGTCGATCTCTCCTGGGGGCGTTTCAGCTCTTCGGGAAACCTGATCGGCATAATCCCGCAGCGCCTCTATCTCAGATCCCCCGGGGTAAAAGCCCTCCGCCTCTGCGGCTGCCACCGCCGAGGAAGCGCTCACCCGCAAACCCAGATCTCCCTCAACAGTGCGCTTTGGATCCGGTTCGGCCAGGCCCCGCAATCTCCGGCTGCAAGCCCCCGCAGGAACACCGAAGGAGTAACAGTCGCTGGTAGCTCCTCCGATATCGAAGAGGAGAAGGCCGCTGCCCCCGCTTGCCCCCGCCGCCTCTCCAACCGCTGCCTTTCTATCCGCTTTAGTTCCATCCCCTACCACTCCCCCGTCAGCCACCCCCTTGGAAAAGAGGGTCCCGTCCCGAAAGGCGGGATGAGAGAGGAAGTCGAAGATCACCGAAGGGGTAGGCAGGGGAGCCTCTCCGGTTTTTTTGATAATCCACTCCAGCCCCTTTCCCCCGCAGAGCCGCTGCAAAAATATGCGCCGGATCTCCTGCCGGGCCGGTTCCGGATTGGGTCTGTCGATCTCCGGCAGGATGTTTTCGCAGATGTAAAGCTCTCTTCCCCTTAAGAGCTTTCGAACCTGATCCGCGGCGCTTCTGTTTCCGGCAAAGAGGATGGGTCCCTCCCAGCCAAGTTTGATCAGCCGGGCGAGCTGCGAGGCGTTGTGAAACAGATACTCCTCATTGCCTCCATCGGTACCGCCGGTAAAGAGGATGATGTCAGGATTTTCTGCCTGGATCGATTCCAGGTCCCCATCGGTAAGCTTCCAGGCGAAGTAGCTGCTTACCTTTCCCCCCGCTGAAAGGGCGGTCTGCTTCGCCATCTTCAGGGTGAGGTCCGGGACAATTCCCACTGCACAGATGGATAGGCCTCCCTTTGCCGAGGAGGAGTAGGCCAGGGTAGGGGTGTTTCTGCTACGGTTCCCCAGGGCCTCGAGGATCTGGAAGAAGCCGTCTGACAGATCTCCGGTGGTGGTCTCTCCCTCTTCCCGGGTGATTAGCTGCAACTTCTCATTACTGACCCGGAAGAGTGCTCCCTTTGTTCTTGTGGATCCAATATCAATGGCGATGATCTCATCCATCCAAGTCACTCTTCAGAAGCTTCACCGCCTCATCCAGATCTGCATCGGGTCCAAAGACCCGGTCAAAGCCCATGGCCTGGAACTTCTCTTCAGTCTCTTTCCTGCCATGCTTCCCGATCACCAGGTTCCCTCCCACGTAGAGGAGAATATCACCGATCCCCCGTTCGATGCAGAGATCTCGAAAGCCGTCGCAATCTATCTCCCCGTGTCCGTAGAGGGAGCTTACCAGGATAGCTGAGGCGCCCGTTTCCACCGCCGCATCGGTAAACTCCTCCCGGCTCACCATCACTCCCAGGTTTACCACTTTGAAACCGGCAGCGGAGAAGACTCCCTCAAGGATCCTGTTTCCCACAGCGTGACAGTCGCTTCCTATCACGCCAAGGATGATGGTCGGCTCCTTCATACTCCTGCTCTCCCTTCTCGATGCTCACCCTCATCGAGGATGCGGCTGATCCGCTCTTCGATATGGATAATCGATCCCCGCTGGATCATATAGCGGAAGGGGATGATGGCCAGGGCTGACCTGGTTTCCCTTTCTACCATGGTGCTTTCCGGGCTGCTTTTCGGCCTGCCTCCATCGATCTGAAACGATCCGGCGGAGCCCGATTTTTTTGCTTCCCCCAGAGCTCCTTCCTTTGCCGCTTGAGCTGCCCCCGGCCGCTTCGCTGGCGCACTTGCAGTCTCCGGCCGCCCAGCAACCCCCCTTGCGGCCACACTCGGGGCAACTGCCGCCTCTGCGGCTCCCGGTACCCCCGCCGGCGCACTTGCGGCTACACTCTGGGTAACTGCCGCCTCTGGGGTCTCCGGCCGCCCCGCTGCCGCTCCTGGGGCTACACGCTGGCTTGCTACACTCTGGGTGGCAACAGCCTGGGCAGCAACCGAAAGGGGAAGATCCGGGGGGATGATGATCCACTCCGGAGTTTCCGATCCCTCTGCCATGTTGGAACCTCTCTTTGGATCCGGCGCTACCGGAGGAAAATCGTAGCTTCTTCCGTCCTCGGCGAGGCTGTAGGGCTGTTTGCGGATCCGACCTTCGGTAATGCCGAACTCATCCAGCCAGGAACTGATAATCCGGTAGAATCGTTCGCTCCGAAAGAGTACCCGGACTCTCCCTTTCCTGGGGATGGCCGCCAGCTCCGAGATTGTCTGCCGGTCGGGAGATACCGCCGCCTGCAGCAGTTTCTGCTTCTGCCCCGGAATACGGTCTGCCAGCTCGGCGTAGTGGGTGGTGGTGGTAAGGATGAGGTCAAAGGAGGAGAACACCTCCTCGGGATTCTCCATCGCCGCCACCTCGTCGAGGAGATATTTATGGATCTGCATCCGGGAGATATAGAGGATCTGCTTCTCGAAGATGGCCAGTGCTTCGGGGTTGCAGTCCACAAAGGCGATGTGGAAACAGGAGAGCCGCCGCTCCCGCTCCATGATCATCACCTGCACCATGCTCCCTATCTCCGGGAGGCTGAAACGGAGGGCGTCCAGTCGGTTGAGGGCATCACCGATGATCCTTTGAGCCTGATCCTTCCTGCTTCCGGTGGCCGGATCCTCCTCCGCCAGCACAAAGGTCCCCTTTCCGTGGACAATCCTCACCAGCCCCGCCTGCTCAACCAGCTCGTAAGCCTTCTTCACCGTTCCCCGGGCCAGGGCAAGCTTATCCGCCAGTTCCCGTTCCGGGGGTAGTTTTTCTCCCCCCAGCACCTGCTCCTCCCGGATCAGCCGGATGATCCTGTCTGCAAGCTGTCGGTAAACCGGCCCTTCTCCATCCTTCTCCAGTTCTATATTCATGGCCGCCGCCTTTCTGATAGTGTACCACTTCATATGTGGTATATACCACAATAAGAGGTATATACCAGTTTGTCAAGGAAAGTGTGGTGCTGTATCGGGAATCTCTAAGCTTCTATGGCTGATGTGACCACTCTGCTGGAAGGGTTGGGGCAGTTTCACATCGGGGACCGCTTGCCTTGGAGGGGTCTGACATTTTGCATAAACAAAGGTATTCTGGCGTATTATTCAACGGCTTCAAGAAGGGTCAAAATCACTCTACGAATTTCCGGAACTTTATTCTTCGCCACATCCCAGACTATTTCATAATCTACGGAAAAATAACCATGAATCAATCGGTCTCTCATTCCGGCCATATTTCTCCAGGGAATATCTGGATTTTTTATAACCAACTCGTGTCCAAGATTTTTAACCGCTTCTCCAATAACCTCCAGACTGCGGGTATACGCCCTTTTTAAGGTTTCATTTTTCAAAAAAGCATCTTTAGTAGTCTTGGCTGTTTCAGTCTGGATGAATAGCAGTTCTTCATTGATATGGGAAAGCAGCTCTCGATCAGAGTGCATAATACTCCACATCCTTAAGAATTTTGGGACCAATATGAGGGCTGAGAGATTCAGGAGTAAGCAGATCAATCTTCCTTTGTGTATTATCTTCCAGGAACCAGGCCAAATCCATAAAATTATCGAAGGTCTTTTTTGATTTTTCAAATTCAACCAGTAGATCAATATCACTTTGCTCACTTTGCTCCCTTCTGACAAAGGAACCAAACAGGCCAAGGCGGATTACCCCCCACTCTTTTAATTGTGTCCGGTTCAACGTGAGAAAATCGATCAACTCTTCTTTAGAATTAATTGCCATCCAATTGTATGATAGCCCGTTTTTTCCAAAGAGAAAAGTCTTTTTATGCCGTATCTCCATCACTCTTCAAAAGGATACCTCAGCGGCCAGCTTCCCCGCATCCGGTCCATCAGCTCCATGATGGCCACCGTCTCACCCAGGGGGATCTCGGGACTTTCGGAGAGTCCCGCATCAAGGCAGCGCACTGTTTCGGCCACCTGGTAGACAAAGCCGTTCTCCTCCTGGTCCAGGACGGTTTCCTGTTCCAATTCGATGGTGTTGCCCCCTCCGTGGAGTTTCAGGGTAAACCGGTCGCCCCCGCCGATGGAGTTGAAAAAGATGGCTCCCTTTGTGCCATACAGCGTCGCCCGGTCCTCGGTCCAGAGCCGGTAGCTGACCCCGATTTGCGCCAGCACCCCCGAGGGGAAGGTGAGCCGGTAGTTCACCGTTTCATCCACCCCGGTGGAGCTGAAGAGGCAGTCGGAATCGGCCTTTTCGGGAAGCTCTCCAGCCATGAAGCAGGAGAAGCTCAAGGGGTAGATTCCCAGATCCAGGGTGGCGCCCCCTGCCAGTTCCGGGGATACCAGCCGTTTTTCAAACTCCGGGGGGATAAACTTTCCAAAGGTGGCGTCGATCAGCTTTAGTTCTCCAATTACCCCCTCCCGGATCATCTTCCGCATCCTCTGCCAGGAGGGGAGAAAGCGGCTCCAGATCGCCTCCATCAAAAAGAGCCCCTTTTTAGCAGCCAGCTCTGTCAGCTGCCGGGCTTCACCACCGTTTACGGTGAAGGGCTTCTCAATCACCACATGCTTTCCCGCATTAAGGGCAGCCAGGCCGTTTTCGCAGTGGAAGTTGTGGGTGGTGGCAACGTAGATAATATCGATATCCCGGTCGGCGAGGAGGGTCTCGTAGTCGCCGTACCGGGAAAGATCCCACTCCCGGGCGAATTGCTCCGCCCGCTCGGGGCTTTTCGATCCCACCCGCAGGAGGGTACTTCGCGGATCCTTTCCTATCGCATCTGCCATCTTTCTGGCGATGATCCCCGCCCCCATGATGCCCCAGTTGTACTGCTTCTTCATTTTGCTATTCCTCCTACTGATCTGCCCGCTGCCGGGTAAAATCGATAGTGATCTCCGGGCGGTCGGGAGCAAGCTGCCGCAGCTTCACCCCCGCATGGCCAAAGATCATCTTGCTCGCCTTAACCACATCGGTGTGGGCGTATTTATCCTCCAGGTAGACCACCTCGGTGATCCCTGACTGGACGATTGCCTTGGCGCACTCATTGCAGGGGAAGAGGGCAACGTAGATACTGCACCCCGAAAGGTCCCGGCTGATGGCGTTGAGAATGGCGTTGAGCTCGGCGTGGCAGACAAAGGGGTATTTGGTGTCAAGAAAATCCCCCTCTCGAGCCCAGGGGAACTGCTCATCCTCGCATCCCCGGGGAAAGCCGTTGTACCCCACCCCGACAATCTTCCGCTCCCGGTTAACGATGCAAGCTCCCACTTGGGTTGATGGGTCCTTGCTGCGCTGGGCCGAGAGAAGGGCCACTCCCATAAAGTATTCGTCCCAGCCGATGTAATCGCTCCGCTTCTCATCCTTGCTCATCTGTTGCTCCTCCGGCTCCTGGAACCACACTTCCCTGGGCCTGCACTCCTATTGTGGCCCTGGTTAGCGCATCCTTCAAGTACTTTCTTGTACTACTTTAGGGGACATGCAAAGGTCATGCACTGGGCATGGAGCAAGATGTGAATCTGCGCTGAGGATTGCAGTTTCGGTCTCAAAGGCGATTGCGGCAATCCAGCCCGACCCCAACATAAATCGATTGAATCGAGGTCGTCTAAACCACCGAATGTACCGATGTTCTGATGGGCGCCCCTGCCGGCTTATCGCCGTCAGGAAGCGGCTGCTCCGGGACTGTGCGCGGTCCCCGGCCGCTGGTGCGCCCCGCCTCGGGGCGCAATGCGCGGCCGCCGCGCTCCGGTGCCGCACCTTAGGTGCTGCACCGCCTTCGGCGTCCCTCCGATCTTTGACATTATTGAGAAAACCGTCGGTCGGAAGCGAAGACGACCCCTATACCGCTTCTGGACGAAAAGGGCGGAGCGGATGGCCACCATAGTCAACAGCCGCTACCCCGGCGGGACCCCGGACTACATGGCTTTTGCAGTTTCGGTGGAAGACCAGAAGAGCGCTGGCAGCCGACTCCCCCACCTTTCACGGTTGAAAGGACGCCAGGTCATCGCCATCGAGCCGATGCTCGGCCCGCTTACCCTTGCACCCCATCTGAGTACAGCCGACTGGGTGGTGGCCGGTTTGGAGACCGGAGCAGGTGCCCGCCCCCTGGATCTCGACTGGATCCGCAATCTACGGGATGAAGTAAAGGCGGCGGGGCTGCCCTTTTTCATCAAACAGCTGGGCACAAATCACAAGGAGAGCATCGGGACCTCGATGGACAGCAATGGAACGAGTTTCCACCGGGGGTGGAGAAGTGAGTATACCAATAAAGATGGCTATCAAACCCAGAGTCGGGAGATCAAAATCGAGCCGGTGCGGATATCTATCCAGGTACTGTTTTGACAATCCCTGATAAACAGGCACAATATTTCATGCGTTTAAGGGAAGATGAGTCTTACGGAGCCAGCGGGCGCAGAAGGGGATAGCCAAAATCATGAAGAGACTGTACAAGAACGGCGAAATCGTACTTTAGAAGGAGTCATGGAGCAGCTGTGCCCTCACCGGCGATCCGGCGGACCGCCTCATTACCGCTTCCTGCAGGGTGGAAGACCTCTGTCGTATCACCCTTGACCGGGAGATTCTTGCCGATGGTGCAGAAGGGTGGGTGAGGGTACTTTCTCCAAAGGAGTTCTAAGCGCTCTGGCTCTTCAGTTTTTCCAGCACCGGCGCTTTCTCCTCCGCAAAAACCAGAGCATCCAGTGCCGTATCCAGCAGCACCGAATCCTCACAAGCTTCGATCAGCTCCCCCTCTGGCCCCTCCAAACCAAACTTCTTCTCCAGTTGCCGAATCAGGATCTTGCGTTTACTCAGCAGCTCCCCTTTGGTGATCCCCTGCTCAAGACCCCGTTCCTCCGCAAACCGCTCCCAATGTGTTACATAGGGCATACACTCTTCCCCCATTAATGGTTTTAACGCATCATCATAGCGAAGTTCCAGCTCCCGGGGCAGCTGAAACACCCAATCCAGAAACCGGAGGAGGG
>CAYMWV010000031.1:0-24250 GCA_964394395.1 uncultured Sediminispirochaeta sp. | reverse complement strand
GGGAAAAGAGAATAATACCATTCGCCGGGCCTTGAACCTGCCGGAAAAGGAGCTGGGTCTCTTGGACCCCCCTTTGAAAGAGCAGGGGGATGACCATAGCGCATCGGAGCAGGAAAACCCGGATCTCCCCTTCTACAAGGCACTGGACCATCTGGGGGAGCATCAAAAGGATCTGGCAGCGGCTGCATATCTTGATGCATATCTCAATCAAGAAGCGATACAGAGCTTCCTGGAAGATGCCTCTATCGAAATAGAGCGGCCCGACAAGAGAAGTGCTCACTTTTCCTGGGGAGAGAGATCCCTGGGACGCCTCTTTCTTGATGGTGCCTCCTTTACTGAGAGCTCTTCCCCCGACAATTCTCCCACCGACAGCTCCCCCCCAGAAGTTTCTTTACATCTTCACACCCCCGATGGAGAAGAAACAGTTATCACCTCCCCGGAAGAACTCATTTCGCTCCTGAAAGAGGCCCAACGGAAGCTTGAGAGGGAGATCGAAAGGACCGAGAAGGGCAAAGAGAGGGTCAGAGCGCTTCACAGTTCCGATTTGATCCGTCAGGCCGCAGAGGAGCGGGAAGTGCTCCTAAGGGCCCTGCAGGAGGCTCCTGAGGGAAACTCATTCTCCATCACCACAAAAGATGGTATCGAGCTCCTTGTTATCGCCTCCCGAAAGGGGAAGCTCTCCCTTTCCGGTCAGGAGCTATCGCCTGCAGGGGCGGTGGAGCAGCTAAGGCAGGCAATTGCAGAAGCGGATTTTCGGGGAGAAATAGAGCGGGCCATGGACGCTTCACAGGAGCGGATCCTTGCTCTGGCCGAAGATGAAGCCTTCAAGGCGACCCTTGAAAAACGGGGACTTCAGCTCTCCCGGGTGACAAGGGAGGATAACGATTATATCTATTTTGATCTGGAAACCAGCTCAGGGGCGAGGATAGGAGCATTTGCGGTACTCAAAGGCTCCGGTGAGATCTACCTTTCCGATAAGGATGATATCATCCTGGGTTCTCTGAAACGGTTCTCCTTCCCTGAACCATCAGGAGAGGAGAAAGAGCCTCTAGAACTGCCTTCGGATCAGCTGCTCGCCTCTCTGGGAAGCGTTGGCAGTGAGGGAAAGACAATCCTTCTGGTGGGGAGTCATGAGAACAACGCAGACACCATCATGCTGGCCCATCTGGGCAGTGATAAAGCTTCCCTGATCGCTCTGCCAAGAGACCTCTGGTGGAAGCAGCGGAAGCTGACCGCCTATTTCCGAATCTATGGCCCACAGCAATTCATGGAGGAGCTGGAGGCTCTCACGGGGCTTTCCATTGATGATTATCTGGTGGTTGATATGTACGCCTTTATCGATGTAATTAACATCCTGGGAGGGATTAATATCACCCTAGAGGAGGCGCTGATTGATCCCACCTACAAGATCAGAGAGAACGGCGTCTGGAAAACCCTCCACTATTCCCCGGGAACCCATCACCTGGATGGAGTAGGCGCCCTCCGGATAGCCCGGTCCCGGCACAGCAGCGACGATTTCAACCGCTCTGAGCGTCAGCAATTGATTATCTCTGCTCTGAAGGAGCGGGTGGACAGAATGGGTGTTTCGGATATCACCGCAGTCTACCGGCTCTTCCAATCCCTGAGCCGTTATGTTACCAGCAGTTTCTCCCCCTTCGAAATGGCCAAGCTCTACCTGGACAACCGCTCGGCAGAGGTAGAAAGCCTGGGGGGAATTACCACCGATAATGTGCTTGAGGCCACCTACAGTAATCTCCTGGCAAGTGGAAAGAGTGAAGACGAGATAGATGAGGATTTCTACAAGGGTGCATGGATTCTGGTACCTAAGGAAAATAACTGGAAACTGATCCCCTGGTATATCCGTCAGCTCCTTGGGGAAGAGTCGTGAAGGGACGCTTTTTCCTTGAGACCTACGGCTGTCAGATGAATGTGGCCGAATCAAACGCCCTGATCCTCCGGATGGAAGGGGAGGGGTGGATGCAGGCGGAGAGGCCGGAAGAGGCGGATCTCATCATTCTGAACACCTGTGCAGTCCGGGAATCTGCGGAGGAGCGGATTCACGGCCGGATCGGTTACTACAAACACCTGAAAGAGAGCCGGAATTTTCAACTGGTGGTAAGCGGCTGTATGGCCCAACGGCTGGGAGAAGCTTTGCAAAAGAGGGGCTCTCCCGTCGATCTGGTACTGGGAACATTTGAGAAGTCAAATATCATCCCCCTGCTTGAGCACATTGACAAACATGGAAGCTCCCTTTCGGCGGTCGATTCATCCAAACCCTTCACCTTCGAATCACTTCATCTGGGCAAAGGGGAGTTTAAAGCTTTTCTCCCCATTATGCACGGCTGTAATAACTACTGCAGCTACTGCATCGTTCCCTATGTCCGGGGAAGGGAGATCTCCAGAAACCCTGAAGAGATCTACCGGGAAGTGGGCAGACTCAAGGAGGGGGGAATAAAAGAGCTAAGCCTGTTGGGTCAGAACGTCAACTCCTACCGTTGGAAGGGGGGGGGTAACGAGGGGGGTATCCATTTCCCCCAACTACTGAGAGAGATCAGTAATAGGTTATCCGATAGCTGGATCAGATTTACCAGCAGCCATCCCAAAGATTTCTCTGATGAGCTGATAGATGTGATTGCAGAGAAAGATGGAATCTGCAAGCATATCCATTTACCGGTTCAGAACGGTTCAGACAAGGTTTTGCAGGGAATGAATCGCTCATATACCCGAAAAAACTACCTTGATTTGGTGGATAAGATGAAAAAAAGGATCCCCGGCCTCTCCCTTTCTACCGATATTATGGTAGGATTCCCGGGTGAGGGGGAGGAAGATTTTCGTCTCACCCTGGAGCTGATCCGGGAGGTTGGATTCAGCGACGCTTTCACCTACTATTTCAACCCCCGGGAGGGGACAAAGGCTGCAGAGATGGAGTTTCAGCTTCCGGAGGAAGTAAAACTGGAACGTCTTTCCCGGTTGATCGAGGAGCAGAAGAGGATTGCCTCAACCTTGAGAGGGCAGCGATTAGGTACCAGGTGTAAGGTCCTGGTAGAGCAAGAAGCAAAAAAGGGGAAAGGGGAGCTCTTGGCAAGAACAGAGCTGAATGAGATGGTGGTATTTCCCGGTTCTCCTGAACAGATAGGATCGTTTTCCTATCTAACATTAACAACACTAAGCGGAACAACCTTCCGCGGGGAGGAAACATGCCCTGGAAAATGATCTTTTTTCTTATCATCCTGCTGATTTTAGTGGTTTTTATCGCCTTTAATGTGAACAACAGTTCGGACATTAGTTTCGGCTTTAAGAACTACACCGATGTACCCATCTTTGTCAGTCTCTTTATTGCCTTTACCGCTGGAGTGGTTGTAACCATCCCCATGGTCCTTCTCTCGGGCAGGAAAAAAGGCCCCCCTAAGAACCAGCTCCAGGATAAAGGGACCTCGAAACAGAAAAAGGGGAGGGAGGATCTTCCGTTAGGAGATGATACACCCCCCATTTCGTGATGACCGTTTTACGTATTCCTTACCCCGACCCTTGGGTCGGAAAGGGACGCTATGCGTCCCGGGTCCCGGGCTTGCCCTGGGGTTTGATACCTTTCATTCTGATCCTACAGACTCTTGTCCTTTTTGCCGATGATCCTGAGCCCTCTTCATCCCTGAAGGAAGCTATTACTGCTCGTCAGGAGAGGCTTACCGAGTTACAGAACAAGGAAGATCAGCACACTCAGTTACGGGAACTCGCTACCCTCTATCAGCTTTCTGGAGATATCGAAAAGGCCCAGCTCTCCTGGCAAAAGGGTGCTTTCCACTCTCCCGGACCGGGAATCGATTATGCTTCCCTGCTTAACAGCGCCCTCCTTCTCTTTGAGATGGGAAGATATGAGATGGCGGAGGTACAGGCGAAGGTGACCCTGAAGGGGGAAAGCGACACCCCCGCAGCTCATCAAGCTGATCTTCTCCTGAAAAAACTGCAGCTTTTGGACTCCAGGGCGGGGGAAGTGGAGGGGGAGGGGGCAGAAAAATCCTTGGAGGGGATAGAGATTGACCCTTCTTCTCCAGGAGCACTGCTGTGGCACTACCATCTTTTCACTTTGGCAGGGATGGAAGGAAAAGCGGCAAAGGCAAAAGCTGCTCTAATAGAGAACTTTCCCGAAAGCCCGGAAAAGCTTATCCTCACCGGTAAAGCTGCAGAAAAAGAACATTTTTCAGATCTCCTGCTCTCCATGCAGTTCGAAGCCGGAGAAAACCTGGATGGTTCAGTGGAAGATGAAGCCGATGGAGCTGAGAGCAGTGAGGTGAAGTACCTGCAAACCGGCTCATTTACGGACAGGGAAAATGCTGAATATCTTGTACGGGATCTGCAAGAGCTTGGATTCCCGGCGGAGATAAGAGCCACCGATCTTAACGGCACCAACTATCACCGAGTTGTTGTATCCATCGGGGAAGGAGAGAGCTCCCAGGCCCTGCTGATCGAACTGAAGGAGTCAGGCTTCGAAGCTACTCCTCTCTATTGACATATTCCACCTGCCGGAATCGTAATTCCTGTTCATCATCCCTGGGGGAAAAGCCATTAACGCCAATCTTGCCGGGAACCAGGATCATCCGACGAACAACCCGTTCTGCATCTTCCTCCTCCCGGTAGATAAGACGATACGCCTTCTGCTCCCGGACAAGTCCCTCTTTTCCCATAAACTTAAACTCAAAGATTGGTACATCAACCTGGTAGATGGCATAACCGCCGCTTTTTGTTTCGTCCTTTTGCTTCAGGGAAAAATTGGGCGAATCAAGGTAAAGCTCCTCTCCAGACTCCCCCTGAAAAAATCCACTCACTGTGGGAAGAACTACTGCCCCCACCTTGGAAGCGCTAGCTTTTGTGATAGAGCTCTTTGGAATAGGAGAGTGGAAGTAGGATCCACTCCAGCTGTTGTTAATGGATCTTCTCCCATTATGACTATCGATATCATACAGGGTGATCAAAATGCTATTGAAATCCTGTATTCGTATTGCCACTTCGATATGCATATAGGGAATAAGTTCATTCTCCCCCTTCAGGGAAATACTGTTGGAAAGAAAGCGATACCGGCTTGTCCAGTGGTACACCTCCTGGATATCACCGGAATAGAGGGTTATCTCATCCTGAGTACTATCAAGATAGATCATTGAACCCTCTCCATTGAGCCAGGCCCCGGATAAAAAGTCGATCATTGCATCGGTATCTTTGCTGAAGAGTTCTCTTAGTTTCTGATCCTCAAGCTCCTGCCTGGGGATCCGCTCCTCCTGAACCTGAATATATCGGTTCTCAGTGCTTCTCCAGGCGTAGAGATGGCGAATGCGTTCAACTTCCTCCTCCACCAGGGTTTGTACCGGAAAACTTTCTCCGTTTTTAAGCCCATTCAGATAGGCCTGGCTTCGCTCATGCTCCTGAATTGAAACAGTTCCCCTTACTGCCAGGGAGAGGATCGGCTCAAAGGAGAGACCGACCCCGTTAGCCCCTCCTCCCCGGCGAAACAGGTCAATCGTCTGTTCTCCCTGGGAGTTGATGCCGGTACACACTATCTCCATATTATGATCTCCAATAAGGTCATGTATGGAAACTGAAAAGAATCTTCTCTGAGAGGAAAGGGTTGTTCCCTTCCAGGCAGTAACAAATCCATCTCTCAAGGTGTCATAATCGGCTACGATGAGCTTAATTGAAGCATCGGGACTGTTATTCTCCTTAACTACGATTATCTGTTCATCACTCCTGTCCAGATCAAGATTTACATCCAGGGTGTTCAAGAGAACCTCTTCCGGCAAGAGTTGAACCTTCGGTTTTATATCCCCAGGTGCCGAAAAGAAGATCTCCTCCTCTTCTACAAGCTCCTGCTCTTCTTCAGGTTCCAGAAAAAACTCTTCCCTGTCATCCTCACCGGTAACTATTTCCCGGGGAAGAGCCTTCTCATCACAGGAAAGGGGAAGGAAAAAGATGGAGCCAAAAAGAACCACCTGGAGGATCTGAGATAGTTTCATAATAATTTTCAAAACTCCTGTGGGTCAATTCCCGGTTCAAAGTAGGGTTTCAACATCTCCAGCACCTTTGTTTGAACCGTCTCCAGCTTAAAGGAACACTTAAAACCGGCTGCGGTTCGGTGCCCCCCACCGCCAAAAGATTGGGCGATGGCGGCCACATTGATATTTCCCTTTGACCGAAGGCTGCACCTCAAGATGCCATCCTCATTCTCTTTAAAAAAGACGGAAACCCGAATATCTTTGCTCTTTAAAGGGATATTGATAAAGCTGTCAGCCTCCTCATATTTGGCTCCACATTCAGCTATGATCTCCTTCAGCATGGTCTGTACCGCCACATGTTGTTCATAAAAGAGGGTTAAACTGGCCAGAACCTTTGATTGAAGCTTTAGAGCAGGAACAGAATTACTTTCGTAAATATGCTGATACATCTCATTTGGAGTGATTCCGGTATCTACCAGTTTATGGGCAATAAGAAAGGTTTCTGCGCTTGTTTTGGGATAGATAAAGGAGCCGGTATCGTACATGATACCGGTATAGAGAGCTGTGGCTATCCGCATATCAATGGAAATTTCCAATTCCATAAAGAGTTTATAGAGAATCTCACAGGTGGATGAAGCACCCTCTTCAACGTGGTTTTCACTTATCAGATCATCCTCCGATTCATGATGATCAATGATAAAATAACTAGCTACATAGGGAAGGATATGGGTCGATACATGACCGATATTACCGATATCATTGGTATCGAGGATAAAATGGCCCCATCGGCCGATATCATCGGGCAAGAGAAAGGGCACAGAAGGATCAGGATCAAGGGTTTCTATCGCCCGGTCCGGATCCAGATAATCATACCTTCCCGCAGCTGGATCGGCGTTAACAATTCTGGCTCTTTTACCCAGTTGTTTGAGGGCAAAATAGAGGGCCACCTCGCTCCCCAGGGCATCACCATCGGGAGTCTCATGGCCGGTAATGAAGAACGCATCATACTCTTCAATGAATTGGGAAACCCTATCGAACCGCTTCATACCTCTATACTAAGGGTTTTTTGGGTCTCTTGTCATCATCATCCTTCGATTTTCCTGATGCAATAATGATCATTCGTAGACTGATGACAATAACGATAAGAATAACTGGGTAAATGGGCCAGAAACGGATATACCAGGGCTTCTGGAGTTCCAGAGTAAGGGGGAAAATCGCCGGCTGAAAGCTGTTTTCACCCTGAAAGAAAAAGCGAATCTCTCCCTCTCCCAGAATTTTTGAAGCGACCTCTTCATCTATTTCAAGGCTGATATCAAGATCAGTCTCACCCTCGCTCTCCTTCCCGGCAAGTTTGATCGGTATATTCCTTCCCAAAAGAAGAGTCGGCTCATCTTCTTCTCCCGATCGTTCCCGGGAAGAGAATTGGATTTCGGAAATAGTAATAGTCCCCAATGCCTCTTCCCTTTCTGAAGCTGATGACCAGGAGAGATGGAGGGGCAGGGAGAGGGTATTATTGCGAAGGAGAAGTAGCGTTTCTTTCCTCAAACTCGCTTCTATCCAGGTTGAAAACCCCTCCAGAGCCTGGGATAGCTCCTGCCGGACCCTAGAGCTCTCTTCTCCGCTCTCTCCAGCCCCCGCACCTGTCTCATTACTCTTTTCAGGAATAGTAATCTCCGAATACCCTGCTGAAAGCTCCCTGGCAAGCTCTTCTGCTGCGGTATCGGCACCTATGCCCAGAATATGGATTTTCCACCCTTTTCTGGCGATTACCCTGGTATGCTTCAACAATTCATGGTTGAAATGGCCGTCAGGAGAGTAATAGGGGCTTTCAGGGGGGGCTTCCTGCTTTCCGTCGGTAAGGAGGAGAAGATAGCGCTTTCGCGATTCATCCCCTCCAATCCGGGAGGTTTCCCGAATAAGTCTATCCAGAGCGCTGCCGATATCGGTAAATCTACCGTCTGCCTGGATCTTTTTCACCTCCCTTTTTACCTCGTCCAGAGCGCTCTTGGAAAGATGGGTACCTTCATAAAAAAGCTCGCTTTTTCCATAGAAATTGATGATAGCAAGCATATCCCCGGGGATCAGCATATCGGTAAGAAGATCCTCGGCTACATAGCTGGTGACCGAAGCTATCTCTTCCTCCATGGATAAGGATTTATCGAGCACAATGAAGAGTTCGATGTTGCCTTTCCTGCTGTCTGCGGGTAGATTACTTGCAATTAGCAGTAATATAGTTGATACTATCGTTAAGGGAATGAATGTTTTCATGCTGTATAGTATCATAAAGTAGAAAAAAAAAAAATGTGCTTTACATTTTTTCCCTGATGTTGATAATCTATTAATGAAATAAACCGAAGGAGAGTGCAATGGGAAGTATAGATCTACCGAAAAGTCCGATGGTGTTTCACCCGACAAAAAATAGTGCGGTGGGATCGAGGAACTCCCTCGCTCAGGAAAGCCGAGATCAGCAGGCGGAAGTCGATCGTCTTCTTGAAGAAGAAATTGATGTGGTGATGAATCATGTCAACTCCAGGTTACCCAAAGAGGTTCTGGAGCGCCTGGATGTTATGGGTGGTTTGAAGGAGAAGCTTTACAACTACTTCAACCAGAATGTACAGAACATGGTTAATCGATACCTGGTTACCAGTGAAGACGAACTGGTCAAGAAAGCTAGAAACTTTATCGACCGGGAAGAGATGAAGGTTCTGTCCAGATACACACCAAAAGAGATTTCGGCCCTTCTTGACGAAGTGGGTGGTATGGATCGTTTCAATACTGGGGAAATAGAAAAATCTCTGGTAAATATGTATGGTCACCTGCAGGGACATATTCAGCGGGGTGTTAATGATCTGGAGAACCTTACCAACAGCCTTTTACGGCAGAAAACTGATGTTGGTGCCTTCATCAGGGGAGAAAACGCCTATTCAGTTGTCAAATGTTCCTTCAAGGATAATATCCAGAAGCCTAAAACCGTTACGGATGTAAAGCTTTCCATTAATGTCCTTGATTCAGAAATGATCAGCCCGATTTTCCACTACCAGGTAACAGTGGAGTATCTCATTAAAGATCTCCTCTCCAAGCATGTGATGGACCAGATCGATAAGGAGATTGAGCAGCTCAAGGATGAACGAATAGACGAAGGTTTGGAAGAGCTTAACGACAGCGAAATTATCTTTGAGAAGATGAAAAGGGTTGATAACCACACTGATGATGATTCGGATAATCCAAAATCGAACCGTTACAAGTTTATTGCAAAGAAGCTTATGGACCGGGTTGAAGGGCTCAGGGCGGAAATTAACCCTGACGAGTTTGATCAGCTCAATATCCGGGAAACTCTGAAGAATATCATCGACATAGAAAATATCAGAAACCGTGGTTATAATACCGCTGTTAACTCCATTACTTCCATCCTTGATACCTCAAAGATGGGCTACCAGCATATCGAAAACCTTAAAAACGCCCGGGAACTTAACATCCAGGAGTATGAAGATACCGATTATGCAACCCTTCCGGATGAGCGGTACAAAATCAAGCTCAAGTTTTATGATAATGCCCAGCTTATTGAAGACCGCAAATCCTACGATGTGCAGCTTCGAAGCTTCGAAGTAGAGGTGCATCACCTCTGGGATGTCCTTGAGATGGTCTATGAAGACACCAAGCTCTTTAAGCGGATTACCGACTATCCCGATCTTGCCAAGATCTACAAAAACAAGATCAGGAAAAAAATCAAGGCAAAAACCGGTGATCCCCTCTATGAAGATATAGATAAGGTGTGGGACGAGATCTCCTTTGTTCAGCCCGCTGAAACGCAGGTTGAAAGGATGAACCGAACCTACATGTTTGAAAAGGATAAGATCAGAAAGAGACTTATTCTCATGAGGGATAAACTTCAGGAGATGTACGGCTTTCGATACCCGATACAGCGCCGGGTAATGGAAGATCGACTTGAATTCCTCCAGAAGGAGTACAACAAGTTTGAATATTTGATCAATCCCTATCACATCCAGCCAGGACTTCTCCTTGATGTGGATATCACTTCCATCAAGAGAAAGAAAGCTACTCTGGATGGAATGGCCAATGTACTCAATGAGTTCCTCCATGGTGTATCCAAGGGCTTTCAGGATGCAGCTTTTGCTTCGTTCAGCCGTCGCCGAAGTACGATGCGTGAAGACATTGATCAACACTTCTCCACAGTTTCGGAATTCGAAGCGAAAGAAGCAGATAATTCGGGCGGTAAAGCACCAGATAAGGGTCAGGCCTACCTGGATATGCTGAACGACTCTTCCGACGGAAAAGCAGAAAAGGCTTCTACTGTGGTAGAGGAAAAGCCCAAGAGTTCCGGTCGGGAAAGAAAATCGAGCAGTACCTCCAAGGGGGTTGTTGACCAGGCTCCAAAGAAGCGAAGGGGCCGGCCAAAAAAAAGCGATGACGGAATGAAGAGTCTTTAGTCTGGAATACACAATGCAACGCCCCCTTTTCGGGGGCGTTGTTGTTGATGGAGTTAGTTATGAACGAAACAACACATGTTTATGAAGGTCTTTCCACCAAAGAGGGGTTTAATCGATCCCTCAGCCATTTTCGAAGCGTTTCTTCCCTTTTAGATGATTTTGAGAATCATACAAACCTGGCAGACATCCTAAACGATTTACTAAACGAGAAAGATATTGATCATGAGCAGGTATTACCAATTGTTAATGCCCTCCTGGTTGATAAATATGCTTACTCATATACAAGTATCTCCCTTCCTCTAACTGTGGAAGATTTCTCCTCCCTGGTAGATGAGGTAAAAACATGGAAGGGAGTGGATCTGGTCTTTCTCTTCCACCACCCCGATCTTGGACATCTGGTAATCAATCCAAAACATATGGACCATTTTTCAGGTCTGAACAACATGATGAGGAACGAACTCCTCACTATTTATGCAGGAACCTTTGAGAAAGATGCGGATGCTTCACTTCTCAGTAAAGCTTTATCGACTCTGGAAAAACTTTTGGCTGATAGTAAAGTAAAAATAGATGAATCACTAAAGAAAGGTAGTTTCTCAGCAAAGAAAAGGGAGCCTAAAGGAGCAAAAGCTTCAGCTTCCAAAGCTGGTTCCGGTAAAAACCGGAAAAGCAGAACCTCTAAGGGCGCAGGAGAGAAAGAGCGTTCGGCTGCTCCGGTAAAACAGAAGAGCACTGCTCCTGCTGAAGAGCAGAATAGTTCAAGAAAACGAAGGATGACCCCCTTCTACTCGGTTCCTGTGACAAACGAGCTCTTTCATAACGGTAATGTGGAAGCCTGGAAAAGGATTATCCAGAGTTATAATAATAAACATCCCGATTTGGAAGTGTACATCTACTATGATAATGAGAGGATCCATGACATTCACAGTCTCTTTAAGTGGGGGAAGGTTAAACATGGCAGTGCCATCCTCTTTGCAGTGGCAGGTGAAGAGATCAAGGATGTAGCAAAACTTCAGCGGTATCTCAAAGAGGGCGCAAGTCACAAATTTGAAGACTTCTTGAAGGTCCCGATCTCCCAGATCCTGAATCTTTTCTAGTAAAGTGAGGTTACCATGACAAAGCATCTGCATTTTTTTAGCAGAAACAACTACGTTAAAAATAGAGATAAGTGGGAGGGCTTTGGTCTTCGGGGTAAACAGGCTATGGAGTTTGCAGCCCTGGATCTTCCCATTTTACCCGGTTTCATCATTGATGCTGAGATTACTGCTCATTTGAACGAACAGGGTGATATCAAGCGATACCTTAAGAGCTATGTAAACAAGTGCGAGAAAGAGACCGGTAAGGTTTTTGGCAGCACCGATAATCCCTTACTGGTAAAGATTGTGATCAGCCCTAATCTGGCCATAGTAAGCTACCCGGCTCTTCATAACTTTGGTCTCACCGACCAGACCATCTCTGGTTTCAACACCTATGTGGGAGAGGACTTTGGTTACCATGAGATGCTCTTCCTCATAAAAGGCTATCTTCAGATTGAGCAAAAGATTGCAGTTTTAGAGGAGCGGGAAAAAGATGCTCTTAAACTGGAGAAGGAGATAGAGGATCTTCAGAAAAAGATGAAAAGCCTGGAAAAGGCGTCCGATTTTATTAAACTGCTTGACTCGTTCAGGTCTCAGCTCCCGGAAGCTTTTTTCGGCGCCGCCTATGAGCAACTGGAGATTGTCCTCAAAAGAATCAGCCATATGCTTGCCATAGACGACCTTGATGAAGAGGATGTTGCCTTGATCATTCAGCCCATGGTCTATGGTAACTATGGTAAGAACAGTGCCAGCGGTGAGTTTTTTACCAGAAACATCGTTACCGGCGAAAAGAAACTTGAAGGCTGGTTTGAGCAGAACCGCTTTAACACCTTCGGTTCCGCCGGAAAAGATATCTCCAAAGTAGATAAAACCATCCTGCAGGATCTGGAAAAGACGGCCCGGATTGTGGAAGACCATTTCAAGGAGATACGGTCTATCAGATTTACTGTAGAAAATGGGAAAATGTGGTTTATTGACCAAAGACCTTTGATGAGTAAATCGGTTCAGTCGGATGTAAAAACCTTACTTGATCTTTATCAACGCAAAATAGTGGATCGGGCTGATCTTGTTCACGCCTTTAAGCCTGAGCAGCTAAATGAAATTTTACATCCCATCATTGATATGAAATCTGTTAAGGGAATGGAAAAAGTAGAAGGAGGGGTCGCTGGAGCTCCTGGTGCAGCCATTGGCCGTCTCTTTTTCTCCACTGAAGGCCTCATTGATGCTTATCGAAGTGCTCAACAAAACGGTGAGGATACGAGGGTGATCCTCTGTATGCCCGCTACCTACGCAGAGGATGTCAAAGCCATAGAGGTTGCCTCTGGTGTTCTCTCCGCAGAGGGGGGCTATGCAGCCCACGCTTCGGTTGTAGCAAGGCAGTACGGAAAGGTGAGTCTGGTAAATTTTGATCTTAAATTTAAAGGAAAGAAGAAGGCGGTAATAGGTGATGTTGAGTTTACTGAAGGTGATCTTGTTACTCTGAATGTTCCCCATTTTGGGGATCCCGCTATCTTTATCGGTAAGGCAGATCTTATCGAGCCTGATCCTGAAAAATCTGGTCTTCTGGACTTTATGAAGATTATTCAGAAAGATATGGGGGATTTTGAGGTCCGGGTAAATGCAGATAAACCAAAAGATGCAGGATTGGCCAGGGCTTTTGGAGCTGAAGGGATTGGCCTATGCAGAACCGAGCATATGTTTTTCCAGGAAGAACGAATTAATGTCTTTCGGGAAATGATCATGAGTGAAAGCAGGACAGACAGGATGAAGGTTCTTGCCAAACTCAAAAAGATGCAGCAGAGTGATTTTTATCAGCTCTTCTCCATAATGGAAGGTAAAGAGGTTACCATCAGGCTTCTTGATGCACCTCTCCATGAGTTCCTTCCCCATAATGATGATCAGATGAAGCATTTTATGGAATATCTGAAAACAAAGGGATCAATTAAAAAAAGCAGGAAAGAGGTAGAGGAGCAGTGTGAAGCACTTGCGGAGTTCAATCCCATGCTTGGACACCGGGGATGTCGAATAGCTGTCACCTTTCCAGAGATTTATGAGATGCAGATGGAAGCTATCTTTGAGGCAGCCTATAAACTGGCGGCGGAGAAAAAGAAAGTCATTCCGGAAATCATGATTCCCTTGATCATGAATCACAGCGAACTCAAACTTATTATTCACGGAAAAAAGATAGAGGGAAGCACCTACAAGGGATTGGCGAAGGTTGAAGAAGAAGTGAGAAAACGTTTAAAGGCTCGGCCGATTGACTACACCTTTGGTACCATGATTGAGCTTCCGGTAGCTGCTCTTGGAGCAGGAGAGATAGCCCGATACGCCCAGTTCTTCTCCTTCGGGACCAATGACCTTACCCAAACCACAATTGGACTCTCCAGGGATGACTACACTTCGTTTATGCCCGATTACACCCTCTACGACATCCTTCCAGGAAACCCTTTCCAGCTCCTTAATGAGCATGTAAAAGAGCTGGTTTCGATAGCGGTTAGACGGGGAACAATGACCCGCCCGGGATTAAAAAAGGGACTTTGTGGAGAACATGGAGCAGTACCCTCCAATATAGCCTTTTGCATGAATGCAGGTCTTGATTATGTAAGCTGTTCGGTCTATTCGGTACCCATTGCTCTGCTGGCAATCGCCCAGCAGGAGACGGCAAAACCTGGACACAGTTAATACTCGAGAACGATTTTCACGACGAGAAACAAGGGGCTCTCTTCAGGAGAGCCCCTTTTCCTATATGTGGCAGGTTCCTATATGCTGCAAGCCTACCCAACCAGCTTACCAGAGTCCAAACTTCTTAACTCCTGCAACTACTGAGACTGCTGCGTTCCGGGCATCACTTTTTGGAACCTTTGCTTCCCTGTTCAAGGTT
The DNA here is from genome assembly GCA_964394395.1 of uncultured Sediminispirochaeta sp. Classification (GTDB taxonomy): domain Bacteria; phylum Spirochaetota; class Spirochaetia; order DSM-16054; family Sediminispirochaetaceae; genus Sediminispirochaeta. The sequence continues at coordinate 9,867 of CAYMWV010000031.1, read as the reverse complement.
TCCGTGAAGAAGTAGCTAAGGGTATCCGATACATCTTCATGGGCATAAAAGAGAAGGGAAAAATTGATCCCCTTTGGTTTAGCGATGGTAAACGATCCATAACTGATAATGGGGTCCTTGCTGACCATCACCTTGGTTTGATTCTTGGCCGCATAAATTTCTAGCTCGTTGAATCGGTGGGGGATTTGGTGGAGCGTATCCCTTCTGAAGGGTTCTATGAATTTCTGGGCGAAACTGGAGGGTTCTACCAGGACAAACAGCTTATTCCCGTCTGTTTGAAACGTCAGTCCATCTTCAGTTAAATAGAGACTTTTGACCCCGCTATAGGCCACAACCTCATAAATGGAATAGGCGGTTTTTGCATCAAAGAAAGATGATACTATATATCCCCCCTCCTTGGGTAATTTCCCTTGTGAATAGGCTTGAAACAGATCCAATGCTTTTGGTGCCATAGTTACTAACTCCTTTCTATTGCATTATAAACAGGGAAGATAGCTATCGCAAGCAATAAATCTCAATTATCCAGGTTCTATCTTCTTTCCTTCGCCATCGACAGATAGCGCTCTCCCATTTCAGGACGATTCATTCGCTTCATTACCATTCCCAGATTCTGGTACCCCTGCCAGGAGGAGGGAGAAATCTCTATAGACTTTCGAAATATCTTTTCAGCTTTTTTATACGATTTGGTATGATAGAGAATGGTTCCCAGGACAAGATAGAGTGAATAGGAGGGCTGTTGCAAACCATCGATGGCAGCTTCAAGAAAACGGATCGCCTCCTCTTTCCTCCCTCCCTTTTCCAGACAATAGGTCATACTGACGACAAAGCGCTCATTCTCCGGCTTTTGACGCAAAAGTTCTCTATACAGGAGGGCAGCTTTTGACCACTCATCTGTTTTCCGGTAACAGATAGCCATCAGCCGTTTAATCTGCATATCCCCGGAATCACAACGTAAAAACATTTCTCCGTATTGTAAACAGCTCTTTAAGTGACCCAGATAATATTCACTTATCACGAGCTTTTTCAGGACAGCTCTATCTTCACCAACCAAGTCCAGATAAGCCCTGTAGTCCCGGGAAAGAGGCTCAAGAATCTTCTCGTTTCCATCGTTGTACAGCTTTTCATAAAGCTCAATTATCAATTCTAAGGCTTCTATCTCCTTCCGATCCTGTTCAAGGGCTTTTCTAAGCCACATGACTCCACTATCTGTTTCCCCTTGCTTCAAGTAGAAAGTGCCGATGGCGGTCATGAGATAGTAATCCCCCCCCTCTTCACTCTTTTCCAGCACTTCTTTGGCGATCGATACCGCTTTTTTATCGAGGGAACCAAGCTTCCATTGTGCCAGAACCTGGTAATAGCGACCGATCTCATTTCCAGGATCGCTTCTCTCGATCCCAAGAAGGGTGTGAAGGAGCTCTTCATACTTCTCTGTCTGCCACTGCACCATGGCGATCCCATACCGTGCTTCGATCCTGCTGCGGTCCAGATCCAATGCTCTGCGAAAATGGTTTTCCGCTTTTTCAAAATCCCCTGCTTTACGAAAGGATTCTCCTATCATCAAGCGAATATCCACACCCTGTCCTCCCAATTTCAGGACCCGCAAGGCGTGGTAAGCAGCTTTTCTAAAATTGCCCTCGTTGTAATAGGCAAGGGCTATCTGGTACTCCTCATCCACTGGATCAGGCTGTTTTTCCTCAGGAAGGGTACTGCTGAGGGAACTCTCTTTCATTTTTGAACGTTCGACATTGGCAATCTCCGGATCCCCAAGCTCTAGAAGGAGGCTGATCCTTCTGTAGCGGATTATATCATCCTCCGGGGCCAATTCCTGAGCCTTGTCGTAAGCTTCCAAGGCATCTTCAGGCTCCCCATACTCCCGGTAAATCATACCCAGATAGAGAAAGAGCAAAACACTTTCAACTCCCTCTTTCTTCAGAAAAAGAAATTGTTCAAAAGCTTCTTCAATATCACCCCGGTGAAAGGTCTTGATCGCTTGTATATAGAGGCAATTAAGGTAGGCCTGAAACAGTTTCGCTCCACCTTTCTTACGTTCCAGCAGGCAAGAAAAGTGTCCTAAAGCTATGTCATGCCTTCCTGCCCGATAATAGGCATAGGCAAGGTAGGTTTCGATCTGCACAGAACCTGGGGAGCGATCTAAGGCTCGTTTTAATTGAAAAAGCGCTTCCCGGGGCCGGCCAGAAGCAAAATAGGCTCTTCCGAGAAAAAACATACCCGATACCGATTCAGGATTAAACGTATGATAATCCCTGAGGCATGAGATAGCCAGATCATGATTTCCAAGGGCGTGATAACTTCTTCCAAGGAAGAGGGCTATCTCGGGGAGCTCCTCCCACCGGTAATAGATAGGGAGTAAAAGCTCAACGCTGCGAGCATAATCCCGCTTTTTCCCCGATTCTATCGCCCTTTCCAGTTCCTTTTGTAATTCGGCTCTTTCCATTAGGAACAGGATACACCTTTTAGCTCTTTTTAGCCATGGATCAAGGGTCGATGGTTTTGACAAAATCGGTTCCTTCTGTCATAGTTTGGCCGGACCGGTAAGCGGCCTTGATTCGGTAAACGGCCATGATAAGGGGGATGATATGCATCTTGTTGTAATTGGTGCCCAGTGGGGCGATGAAGGAAAAGGTAAAATAGTGGATTTTTTGGCTTCCGAAGCCGAGCTGGTAGTCCGGTTTTCCGGAGGTGCAAATGCTGGTCACACCATTGTGACCAACAATGTCACCTACAAATTGCATTTGGTCCCTTCAGGAATCATTTATCCCGAGAAGCATGTGGTCCTGGGAAGTGGAATGGTTATTGACCCCGAGGCCCTTTTTACCGAACTTTCCACCATCAAAGAGCAGGGCATCGATTGGGAGGGCCGAATCCATATAAGCGACCGGGCCCATATTGTCATCCCTGAATATCGGGAAATTGACAAAAAGAGCGATGCAAAACGGCGTAATCCCATTGGAACAACCGGTAGAGGAATCGGAATCGCCTACTCCCAAAAAGCTAATCGGGACGGGATTCGGATCGCTGAACTGGCCGAATCATCCTTTATTGAAACCCTGCGGGAAAGTGAACGCTCCTTCCTCTCCCCATATATTGATAAGCTCCTTGATATGAGCATCAATCTGGCCTCCTACATGGCCGATTATGATGAGAAACAGGTTCTTTTTGAGGGAGCCCAGGGAATTCTTCTCGACCTCGATATCGGCACCTATCCGTATGTAAGTTCCGGCTACAGTGCCTCTGCGGGAGCAAGCCTGGGAGGCGGTGTTGGTCCAAGAAGAATAGACCGGGTCCTTGGTGTCTTTAAGGCGTACTCAACCAGGGTTGGAAACGGTCCTTTTCCCAGTGAGTTCAACTCTGATACGGAGGGGGAACTGGAAAGCATGGTACGAGAGATAGGCAGGGAGTACGGTGTTACCACCGGCCGGCCCCGGCGCTGCGGATATCTGGATCTGCCGGCTCTCAAGTACGCCTGCAGGACCAACTCCATTGATTCTTTGGTTCTTACTCACCTTGATGTCTACGACACCTTGAATGAGATCGGCGTATGTGTCGCCTATGAGATCGATGGGAAAACCACTACTGATTTTCCCTCCACCGCAGCAGCCCTGGACCGAATAAAACCGGTGATCAAGCACTTCCCGGGATGGAAAAAAAGCTTGACCAAGATAGCATCCTACGAGCAGCTTCCTGAAAATGCCAAAGACTATATCCACTTTATTGAAGAGTTTACATCCACCCCGGTTGATATTATTTCGGTCGGTTATAACCGGGAAGAGACCATGATCAGGAAGCCTTTGTGGACAAGATCCTGATTCTCGATTTCGGTGGCCAGACTGCCCAGCTTATCGGCAGACGCATCCGGGATTTTGGCGTCTACAGCGACATCATCCCCTGTGATACTCCCCTGGGCAGTACCGAGCTTGAGGGGGTTAAGGGGCTCATCTTCTCCGGCTCTCCCTGGTCGGTGTATGAAAAGGGCGCTCCCCAGCCCCATCCCTCGGCCTACAGCTGTGCTCTTCCTATCCTGGGCATCTGCTACGGATTTCAAAAGATCACTATTGACCATGGCGGAGAGGTGCTGGGACTGGAAAAAAAGGAGTACGGCCGGGCATCGGTCACCTTTCCAAAACCGTCGCAGCTCTTTGCGGATGTACCGGAGGGCTTTACCAGCTGGATGAGCCATGGAGACAGCATAGCCCGGATGGCACCGGGGTTCCGGACTACAGCAAAAAGCGAAAGCCATCCTGCGGCAGGAGAAGATGAAAACGGCCATTTTTATGGTCTCCAGTTTCATCCTGAAGTGAGCCACTGCGAATATGGAACCACCATCCTGGAAAACTTTGTCTGCCGTATCTGCGGAGCGGCAAAGGGCTGGTCCATGGAGAGCTACCTGGAGGATGTTTCCCAAGAGATCAGGGAGCGGGTAGGGGATAAACCGGTGCTGCTTCTCATATCCGGGGGAGTTGATTCTTCTGTAGTAGCCGGGGTTCTTTTATCAGCATTAAGCCCGGAAAACGTTTTCCTGATGTATATCGATACCGGACTGATGCGTAAGGATGAGACAACGGAGGTGAAAAAAAGCCTTGAAGCTCTGGGTGCTACTCATCTAGCGATAATTGATGCAAGGGAACGCTTTCTGGAGGCTTTACATGGAGTCTCTGATCCGGAAGAGAAACGGAGTATTATCGGAGATCTTTTTGTAAAGGTTCAGGAGAGTGATATCAGCGGTGCCGTTAAAGGAGAGTACTTCCTTGCTCAGGGCACCCTCTATACCGATCTTATTGAGTCGGGAAAGGGTGTCGGGAAGAATGCAAAGGTGATTAAAAGCCACCACAATGTGAGAAGCCCCATGATTGAAGCGAAACGGGAAGCGGGACTCATAATCGAACCTTTGGACCGGCTTTACAAGGATGAGGTTAGAAAGCTGGGACGCCTTATTGGTCTCTCTGAGTCGGTGGTGGACCGGCACCCATTTCCCGGCCCTGGTCTTGCAGTCAGGATTCTTGGGGAGGTAAGCCCGGAGAGATGCAGGATTCTCCGGGAGGCGGACGCACTATTTATTGAAGAGTTACGAAAACGGAATCTCTACCACCAGATTTGGCAAGCTTTTGCAGTCCTCCTTCCCATAAAATCTGTTGGAGTCACAGGAGATGATCGTCGATACGGCTATGTCCTCGCTTTACGGGCCATAACAAGCCATGACGGAATGACCGCAGATGTCTATCCCTTCGAAAGCCGGGACATCCTGGAAATTTCCTCCCGGATAACAAACTCCATCCCCGAAATCGGCCGCGTCGTTTATGATATTTCCAGCAAACCTCCAGCAACCATTGAGTGGGAATAGTCGATACCAATGGCAGCCGCTTAATCAGCGTAGGTCTTTCTCATCTTCCTTTCCAGCAGGGCTGCAAAGCGGGAAAGAGTGAAGGTGAGCAGGAAATAGAGCATGCTTACACTTATCCAGATCTCAAAGGTTCGATATGTTGCGGCGGTCAGCTCCATCCCCTGAAAGGTAAGTTCCCCAATGGATATCACCGATACAATGGCAGAATCTTTGATGGTAGAGATAAACTGACCAGCCATTGCTGGTAGGGCATTCCTGAAGGCTTGGGGAAGGACAATCGATTTCATCCGTTCAAAGGGGCTTAAACCCAACGCCCAGGCGGCTTCCCATTGCTCCTTTGGAACAGATCGAATACCGGACCTCACTATTTCTGCAATGTATGACGCTTCATACAATCCCAGAGTCAATATTGCTGAAATAAAGGCGGTTATACTTCCCGGTTCTGCTAAAAGGGTAGATATCAGCTTTTTTGTAAAGGGACTTGCAGCCCTTGCCGCCCGATCAAGACCAAGCGGATCAAGCACCTGGGTCGAAAAAAAGAAATAGAAGAGAAAAACCAATACCAGGGGTGGTAAATTTCTCAAAAGAGAGACATAGCTTAAGGAGAGAAGCCTGGGGAAATGACTCTTTGTTATCCTCATCATCCCAACCACAGTACCCACAATCAGTGCTACTATAGTTGACCATATGGAGAGGCGAATTGTTACAATAAAGCCTTTGAGAAGGATCCCTTTAGGAGAAAAGAGTGCGCTTGCAAGAATCGACCAATTCCAGTGATAATTAAGTACCACCAGAGCCCGGTAGATAAAGAGCAAAAGAAGTGAGGATATGATGGCCGCAGAAACAATATCTGCGGCCATCATGCTTCTCCTGCCGGGATGAAAGAGGGCGTTTCTGCTTTTTGACTGGATCATAACTATTCGATCAAGCTTCTCCAGTCATCTGATTCAAACCAGTATGCCTTCCGTTCAGCGAGCCACCCCTCTGCATCTACAACCGTAATCCAGCTGTTAAAGACATTTAATGCATCCAGCTCTCCCTTTCGTACAGCAAAGCCTATGGGCTCTCTGGTAAAGGTTCCTGAAAAAGGAAGGAATAGGGTATCCTGGTTTTCCAGGGCCTGAAAAGCGGGCAGGGGGGCGGAAGCCACAACAGCATGAACTCTTCCTGTCTTCAACTCCTGTAATGCTTGGGCTTCATCATCAAATAGCTTTAACTCCGCCTGGGGAAGGTGTTTCTGCGCCGATTCGGCTGCAGTGGTGCCTATCCGTACAGCAATGACCACATCACTGTTGTTAAAATCCGAAAGCTCATCGTATCCTTTGGCAAGCTCTTTATGAGCAACCATGGACATACCGGAATAGTCATAGGGCATTGTAAAGTTAACTTTCAAACTTCTTTCCGGTCTGATTCCCATACCTCCGATAATAACATCGAATTTTCCTGTGAGCAGGGCTGGAATAATTCCGGACCACTTGGTAGGCACAAACTCAACCTCAACTCCGAGATCTTCAGCCAATCGTTTCGCCACATCAATCTCGAAACCGATAAGATTTCCCTCTTTATCATTCATCGCCCAGGGGACAAAGGTGGACATACCAACCCTCAATACTCCCCTTCGGGAAATCTCGTCGATCAATGCCCCTTCGGCACTCTGGCTCTGATCGGAAGCTGCTTCACCCTCCGGCGGAGCACCGCATCCGGTAAAAAACGAGAGGGCAACTACAAACCAGATCAGCATGAGAAAAGAAATTCTGTTTTTCTGCATGGTTAATCCTCCTTAATATAATTGTATTAAAAGGGTAGGAATTATCTTAGTGAAAGTCAAATACCTTTTCGAGAAATTCCTTACTTCGGGGATGTTCGGGATGGGTAAAAAAGGTTTTTCCACTGTTTTCTTCAAGAAGCCTTCCTTCGTCAAGAAAGAGGACTCGATCTGCCACCTCCTTTGCAAAACCCATTTCATGAGTAACAATGAGCATGGTCATCCCTTCATCTGCCAGATTCTTCATCACATGCAGGACCTCACCGATCATCTCCGGATCAAGAGCACTGGTGGCTTCATCAAATAGCATCACCTTCGGATCCATTGCCAAAGCCCGGGCTATGGCAACCCGCTGTTTCTGACCACCGGAAAGCTGGGAAGGGTAGGCACTCTGCTTCTCTTCAAGCCCCACCTTCTTCAAGAGATCAATTGACTTAGCCTCTGCCTCTTCTCTTTTTCGCTGCCGAACCTTCATTTGCGCCAGGGTGATATTTTCCAAAACCGAAAGATGGGGAAACAGGTTGAAGGATTGAAACACCATTCCCACTTCCGTTCGAATAGTTGTCCGCCTTCCCGGATGATCATCCAGCACCACGTTATCCACAGTGATAATACCGGAATCTATCTCCTCCAGGCCGTTTATGCAGCGAAGCAAGGTCGATTTCCCAGAGCCTGAAGGGCCCACAATGACAATCCGGTCCCCCGGAAACACCTCAAGATCTATATCGATAAGAGCCTGGATACCCCCGGGGAATTGTTTACTTACCCCCTGGAAAGTAATAATCGGTCCATCAGATGAATGCATATTGACAACCCCAATGTAATAGTTAGATATATACCCGCCAAGGTAAACCAAATTTCAAAGGTGAGAAAGGTTTCCGAGATGATCTCCCTCCCCCTCATGGTAAGATCATAGATCGCAATGGTGCTCACCAGCGCTGAATCCTTAACCGTACTTACTGCCTGGCCTGCCAAACTCGGTATAATGGTTCTGAAGGCCTGGGGAAAGATAATTGCTCGGTAGACAGAAGAGCCCTTCAAACCCAAAGACCAGGCTGCCTCCCACTGTCCCTTATCTACAGCCATAATGCCCCCCCGGATGATCTCGGAAGCGTAGGCCCCTTCAAAGAGAGAGAGGGCCAGGATAGCAGAAAATTCACTTCCAATACCAAAAACAGGAGCAAAAACAAAGTAAATAAAGAAAAGCTGTATGAGAAGCGGGGTATTGCGAACCGTCTCCACATAGATTGTACCGATAAGAGGAGCAATTTTCCCCCCGGACAAGCGTAGATACGCACTGGCCATTCCAAAAAAGAGTGCAAGCAGCAGGGAAAGGGAAGAAATCTTCAAGGTAAGCCCCAATCCTGTTATAAGCGGCCCTATCCTAAGCGTCCCATCCTTCAGCTGAAACAGATATCGGGGTATTCTGTACCATTGCCAGTTGTAACGCACATTTCGCAAGAGCAGTAAAAAAAGGAATAAGAGAATAGCGGTAGCAACAAGAAAACTGGTAAACTCCCGAATAAACTTCCATCGCGCTTTTTTCATAAGCTTTTTATCCATGGGTAACACTATAATCGATCTCTTGGAGAATTGTTACCATATGAGACGGGATTATGGTATACTTTTCTTGATGAAAGTGCGGTACAGGCTTTATCTCCTTGCTGGTATCTATCTGGCGGGACTTCTCTTTGTTCTTATTCTCTCCCTTTACGGTATGCACCGGGTTACCGGAATCCGGCGCAGTATAAGCATCGGGGAACGTCTACAAATTGAGTCAGCTGAGGTTCAATCTCTGATGAAAGATCTTGTTTTTGATCTCTTTGCTCCTAAAATGTACGGCCAGATACGGTCCCTTACCTACTCACCCCGATCCGCTGTTACAATTCGCCAATGGCAGAAAGCGGTAATGGAATACGATGAAACGTTCCGCCTTTTCATGAAACAGGACTTCTTCTCCGATACAAAAGATGAATTTACCAGAGATCAGTATCTTACCGCTTTGAAAATGAATGAGCGAGCCATGGCGATGCTGGCCAAGATGGAGGAGACCCTTTATATCCTCCGGGAACATTACCGCAGTGTAGATAATCTCTATTATGAGATGATGCAGGAAGACGCCCTGGTTCCCTTCTTCCGGGAATTCCAGGAGACCAGTTACTACTTTACCAATAACTTCGAAAGTTTTATGCGATACTTTATAGAATCGCTCCAAAACAATGCTGAAGAGTTGCAAGAGCGTCTTTCATTGCTCTTTATCGTGAGCACCACATCTATTTTTCTTATCTACCTCATACTGACCTTTTACCTTACCAGTCACATAAATCAAAAGCTCTCCTTCCTGCAGGATCGTTTCCACAGGGTCAGCCGGGGAGACTTTTCTATCCCTAAACCACCGATAATCCGGGATGAATTCGATGCGCTCTCCCTAAACTTTGATAGCCTGGTTGTTGAACTAAAAGAGAATATCAATGCCATTCTCAGACTTACAAAAGAGATCGGTTCCACGATACATCGAAATATGGGACTTCCAAAACTACTTGAACTTATTGCCCTATCAGTGGTATCCGACACATCTGCATCTTTCTCACTCATTATCCGCACCCAAGGAGTTAAGGAACCGGAAAGTGCTGCCATATCTGGACGGATTCTGAGTAAACAACAGATGAGTATTATTGCAGAGAACCTTTCAAGTTTCAGCTTCTCCGCAGGTTCCTTTTTTAACAGGATCTTCGATGATAAA
>CAYMWV010000030.1:0-24837 GCA_964394395.1 uncultured Sediminispirochaeta sp. | reverse complement strand
TGTCTTCTTTCAACAAGAAAAATTGCGAATTTATCTCGTTTTTTTTTGAATTCAGGCCCTACCGCAATATTAATCCCACTGAATCGAGGCTGTCCCGATGGCCTTTCACCCCCCCCTGCAGAAGGGTTGGTATTTTATGTATAGCCAAAATTGTATTTCCTGTGGTAAAAGTTTTATCAAAATATTAAGAAAAATGTAGTAAATAGTGCTAAATATATAAAATATATCAAAAAACGAAGGGTTTAGTTCGATTTAACCTCCCGCTTTGGTAAGACGGTGATAAAAATATCAAATAAAACTTGACAGCTGTTTTATCTATGGTAGAGTAAATTCACACCCCAAGGAGGAAGAAGATATGAAACGGTATGGCCAGGTGATCAAACTCAAAGAGGGAGTTCTTGACGTTTACAAAAAATATCACGCTGAAGCGTGGCCGGGAATCCTTTCCAAGATTACCGAGTGCAATATCCGAAACTATTCCATCTATCATAAAGATGGATTTCTCTTTTCCTACTTTGAATATCACGGAAGCGATTTTGAAGGTGATATGAAGAAGATGGCCGACGATCCCCTCACCCAAAAGTGGTGGGATATCATGATGCCCCTGCAGGAGCCCCTGGAGACCAGAGAAGAAGGGGAGTGGTGGGCCGAGATGGAAGAGGTGTTTCATCACGATTAACTTTCATCACGATTGAGAAAAAGCGAGGATACTGATGAGTGAGATAAAACGAAGTGACAACTGTCTGGCAAAACTTGACAGGATGAACAAAACCCTCCGGCATGAAGAGGCGGACAAGGTACCTATAAGCGATTTTTTCTGGTCCTCCTTTGTGGAAAGATGGAGAAAGGAGCTTGATCTGCCAGCGGATGCCAGCCCCTATACCTATTACGACCTGGATTGGATCTGCACAGTTCCCAATATGGATCCCCATATAAAAGATTTCGAGGTTATCAAGGAGCATGAGGATGATATCATCCTGAAAACCGGCTATGAGGCGGTGATCCGGAAGAAGTACGGATTACAGATGCCCTACTTTGAATCCTTCGAGACCGATACCCTGGAGAAGATGGAAGCCTTCAGCTTTGAAGATCCCTGGGACGATCGGCGCTTTTTTTCCGGAGGGGATAACCAGATTGCCGGACTTGGCGATGTGATCACCAGAAATCTTCCTCCCTGGATTGACGGGGTAAAGGGACTCTACCCGGATTTTCCTGTCTATGGCTCCATTTGTGAGGGCCATGAGCAGCTCTGGAGGATTATTGGAAGCGAGAATACCTACCTCTGGATCGGCCTGTACCCGGAAGAGCTTGGCCGGTTTATCCAGCGGGTGGGTGATTTTGTCATTGAGCTTACCAAGGCGCAGATAAAGGCTGCTGACGGTTTGCTCGACGGGATGGTGATCTGGGGCGATGTGGCCTACCGGAACGGTATGCTATTCTCCCCCGACTACTGGAGGACCTATTTCAAACCTATCGTGCAGGAACAGATCAAGGTGTGCCACGATGCGGGCATTCCGGTGATCTACCACGGCTGCGGGAACGCTTCCATGATATATCAGGATTTTATTGATATCGGCCTGGACTCCTACAACCCCCTGGAGGCCAAATCGGGGCTGGATGTGGTGGAGCTGCGGAAAACCTGGGGACACCAGATGGGCTTTTGCGGAAATATCAGCGCTCAGGATTGGGCTGAGGTTCCTCTGGATCAGCTTAAGATCCAGGTGCTTCGCAAGATGAATGCTGCCCGGGGCGGGGGATACATTGTCCAATCCGACCATTCGGTGCCCAGCAACGTCTCCGCCGAACGGTATGAGTTTGTTCTCAACCTGGTGCGGGAGAACGGCGCCTACCCCCTGGATCTGGGGGAGTTTAACGATCCAGAATTGATGGAAGGATAGAGATGACCAGCAGAGAGCGTGTAATTGCAGCGGTAGAGCACCGGCAGCCCGATAAGGTTCCAGTGGATGTCGGTTCCAATCCCAGCTCAGGAATATCGGCAGTGGCCTACGCCCGGTTGAAGGAGTATCTGGGTATCAAGGATGGTCATACGGATATTTATGATGTAGTTCAGCAGCTGGCCCAGCCGGAAGAGTGGTTTCTGGACCGCTTTGGAATTGATGTGGTCGATGCGGGCAGGATGTTTAACGAGAAGGATTCCCACTGGTACATCATTAAGCTTCCAGGAAACCTTGACGCCCGGTATCCCAAGTGGTTCCGCCCGGAGTACCTGGAAGATGGCTCCTCCATCGCCCGGCATCCCGACGGTACTGTCATTGCCAGGATGCCCGAAGGAGCAGCTTTCTATGATGAAACCTGCTTTCCCTTTTCCCAGCAGTGGCCCGCTGACTGGAGCGGTCTGGGTGATGCCATGGATAAGGTTCTCTGGTCCGCCCTGGTCCATTCTCCCTGGGATAATGCTCAGATGGACAACTTCTGGCAGGAGCTTCGGAGGCGGACTATAGCTCTCCGGGAACGCAGCGACCGAGCTATCATGATTGTAGCGGGGTGCAATCTCTTTGAGTGGGGCACCTTTTTGAGGCGAATTGACAACTTCCTGGCCGATCTCCTCCTGGAGCCCGGGAAGGTGGAGTCCCTTTTAGATGCCCTGATGGAGAAGCATCTGGGAATGCTTGAATTGGTATGTGATGCGGTGGGAGATGTGGCGGACATTATTCGCTTCGGAGACGATCTGGGGACCGACCAGGGGCCCTTCATGAATCCGGATATCTACCGCTCCATCTTCAAACCCCGGCACAAAAAGCTCTGCGATTATGTAAAGAGTCATTCAAATATGAAGATCTTCCTCCACTCCTGCGGTTCCATAGATCTCCTCATCCCTGATCTTGTTGAAGCGGGTTTCGATATTCTCAATCCGGTGCAGACTAACGCCCGGGGGATGGAGCCGGATCATCTGAAAAATGAGTACGGAAAGGATATCACTTTCTGGGGCGGGGGAGTTGATACCCGCACTGTTCTGAACAACAGCACTCCCAAAGAGGTACGAAATCAGGTTCTGCACCGTTTGGAAGTATTCGCCCCCGGGGGAGGCTTCATCTTCAACACTGTTCATAACATCCTTCCCGATGTGCCACCGGAAAATATTTTGGCCATGTTTGATGCGGTGAAAGAGTTTAACGGAGCGTGATGGAAGTGGTAATTTTTTCAGAACAATTGCAAATTTTTCCTGTTGTTCACCCTTTCATGGCAAGGATAGTATGGAGGAAGGTTATAAGCATGAAACAGAGCAGAGAGAAAGAGAAGATAAAGAAGGAGCAATCCTGGTGAGTGAAATGAAACTTGGTCTCGCTTTAGAGATGAAGCATGTGGGAAAACGTTACCCCGGTACCATTGCGGTAGATGATGTCAGTTTTGAGGTCTATGCCGGTGAGGTTCATGCCCTGGTGGGCGAGAATGGAGCGGGAAAATCGACCCTGATGAAGATGCTGGCAGGATCCTTTGATGACTATACCGGCCAAATCTTCATTAATGATAAAGAAGTACGGCTTTCCAGCCCCTCAATCGCCATGAAATATGGAATTGGAATGATCTATCAGGAACTGAGCCTGGCAAAACCGATCAGTATTGCTGAGAACCTTCTGGCGGGACGAATGCCCAGGAAGGGGCTCTTTATTGATAAAGGGGCGATGCGGAAAGAGTCGCAGCGTCTATTGGGATTGGTCGGCCTTTCCCTGGATCCGGATCTTCTGATTGAAGATATCAGTCAGCATGAGGCTCAGCTGGTGGAAATCGCTAAAGTTATGGGCAATATGCCCTGTATTCTGGTGATGGACGAACCCACCAGCGCTCTGAGTCAGGAAGAGGTGGAGCGGCTCTTTGAGATCATTGGAAACCTGAAGCGCAACGGTCTTGCCATTGTTTACATATCCCACCACCTGCCGGAGATTTTTCGGGTAGCTGACCGGGTCACCGTTATGCGGGACGGAAAGAAGGTGGATACCAGGAATATGGATGGGGTCTCCCGGGAGGAGATAGTGCAGATGATGGTGGGCCGGTCGGTTAAAGAGTTCTATAGTCGGGCGGAACATGAAATAGGGGATGTCTCCTTTCAGGTGGATCATTTAAGCCGCTTTGGCTTCTTTTGATGTATCTTTTCAAGCCCGGAAGGGCGAAATTCTGGGGGTTTGCGGCCTCTCCGGGTCAGGCAGGTCCGAACTGGCCCGGGTGCTCTGCGGGATTGATCCCGCTGACAGGGGGAAGATGTATCTGGATGGAGAAGAGCTGCCGGCAGAACGGATGAACAGCCGGGTGATGCGGGGGATCGGATACCTCACCGAAGATAGGAAATATGAGGGTTTGGCCCTCCGGCTATCGGTGGATGAGAATATCCTTTCGGCTATCATTCCAAAACTGAGCCGGGGACTCATCTACCACAAAGAGGAGGGGAAGGAGAAGGTGAACGCTCTCATGGAAGAGCTCTCCATTTATCCCAACGATCCGACCAAAACATTGACCAACCTTTCAGGGGGGAACCAGCAGAAGGTTCTGATGGCAAAATGGATGGCCACGGAACCTAAAGTGATGGTCCTTGATGAGCCTACCCGGGGGGTTGATATCGGGGCGAAGATGATCATCCACCAGACAATTGAAAAGCTGGCAGAGATAGGGAATACGGTGATCCTGATCTCCTCGGATCTGCCGGAGCTGGTGAGCCTTTCAGACCGGGTGATGATTATGAGAAAAGGACACTTCATCGATGAGATGCAGAGAGAGATGTGCAGCGAAGAGTCGCTTTTATTGGCGGCCAATGGTGAGGGGAGTGGTGTGTGATGGATGGAAAGCCAATGGTAACAACTGATATACGGGCAACAAGTTCCAGCAGGGTAGGGCAATTTTTTCATATTGTCGGTATCTATGCGGTAGCAGCTCTTTTTCTGATTCTTGGTTCTGTCCTTCAAGCCACTGGAATCATTAATAACTTCCTTTCTCCCCAGAATATGGTGAATATCGTTGATGCGGTAGCCTTGCTTGGAATTGTCGCCTCCGGAATGGCCTTTGTAACCTATTCCGGTCATTACGCCGACCTTTCAGTTCCAACAACCATGGCATTAGCCGGGATTGTGGGTGTGGAGTTCCTGAGAATAGGATTTCTGCCAGCAATTATTGCTGCTCTTTTTATTGGGATGGTAGTGGGCTTGATAAACGCTTTTGTAATTGGAAAGTTTAAAGCCAATCCCATCATCTGGACCCTGGCGATGAGTTACGTCACCATGGGAGTTATCCGCTTTGTCTGGGTGAACAAGCAGATCTATCCCGACATGATTACCGATAACCAGCTAACAATTACCCTCTTTGACAATATCTACCGCTATCGCTTTTTTGGAGTAATCGGCATGCCGGTGGTTCTCCTTCTCATTATGGTGATTGCCATGCAGTTTCTTCTTACAAGGACCACCTTTGGAGCACAGCTGAAACTGACCGGCTCTGCCCGCCGGGTAGCCAAGTTCTCCGGTATTAATGTGGAGCGGGTGATTGGAACTGCATTCATGCTCTCTGCCTTTGCTGCTTCGGTTGCGGGGCTGACGATTACCTCTCTTTCCCGGGTAGGAGCCTGGTACAATGGCGCCGGTTACGATTTTAAGGCCGTTACGGCGGTTGTGATCGGGGGTATGACCTTAAGCGGTGGTAGGGGGAGTATTGTGGGAGTACTTGGCGGCGCCCTGGTCATTGGCCTTATGAACAACATCATGACCCTCCTGGGCGTCGGAACCTTTTCCCAGGATATGATCCGGGGAGCTATCTTTATTGCTGTAGTTGGAATAAATGCGAAATCTTTACGAAGCCTGGGGAGGGATGATTCCTGATGAAAGCTGATACTTCGAACTTACTGGCCCTGGGGAACAAATATAGAATCTATCTTCTTTTTGTTCTGGTATTTCTCTTTATGACCTTTTTTGCTCCCCGGTTCTTCAATGTATTTAATCTTACAACCATAACAAAGACCGTTGCGATGAATGCCACTCTGGCAATCGGCTTTTCATTGGTTCTTATCTGCGCCCAGCTCGATCTTTCGATTGGTACGGTGGCCACTTTTGCCGGCGTAATAGGGCTTATCCTGAAAGAGCCCCTGGGATACGGTTTGAGTGTTCCTATTGCTATTTTATCCGGTACTGCAGTGGGCTTGGTGAATGGGCTTTTGGTATCAAAAGCGAAGATCCACTCCTTTATTGTAACCATCGGTACCATGACGATTTTGCAGGGTGCCATCTACACCATTACCGGAGGTAATTCCATCAGTCTGGCCACCCCGGACGCCTTTGCGGTAAGTGATTTTCTTTCGAAGACGATTTTCCCCCTTCTGACTCCCCGGGTGGTTCTGACCATAATTCTGGTGGTAGCTTTTGAGCTTTTTCTAAAAAAGACTCAGTGGGGCCGAAACTTCTTCCTGGTTGGGGGAAACAGGGATACCGCCTGGCTGGCAGGTATCAATACGGACCTCTATCTCACCGGGTGCTTTGTCATCTCCAGTACCATGGCTGCCATTGGTGGAGTGCTTTTCGCCATGGAAGCAAGCGCCGCTACCCTGAAACTGGGTGAAAACAGTCTTATGTATGTTATTTCTGCAGTTATAATCGGTGGAACCGCCATGACCGGTGGAAAGGGGGGAGCCCTGCAGTCGGTGATTGCCGTCCTTACCCTGGAGATCCTCTATACCGGAATCATCCTTTTCGGCCTCGGAAACGAAGTGAAGATCTTTGTAGCCGGCTTGATCCTGGCCCTGGTGATCCTCTATGAATCCTACGCAGAATGGAGGCACGATAAGCTGCTGGGACAGAGGCCTGAACTGATGAAGGAACTGGAAAAGGGAGTTCTATCCCTGAAGTAGCTCTAATTTGCTCGTTACCCTCCGCAGGTGCGGAGGTCGAGATATTTGAAATCGCCAAAGGAGGCAAAAGATGAAGAAAACGATGTTTATCGTTGCGACCCTGGTTCTGGCACTCTTGGTCAGTGGAATGGTGTTTGCTGGTGGCCAGCAGGATGCAGGCGGAGATGCAGCCGTTTCTGAGGACAATTTGCAGAAATCCCTCTACGTGGATACTTCTGTTTTAAAAGCTGCAGATGGTCAACCCCTGTTGAAGATTGCTAAAGGCGCCCCCACTATCCCCGAGCGTCCTGCCGATCCGGAAGCTCTGCCCGAGACCGATCCGCTCCACTGGTACGACATGGAGTATGCGGGATGGGAAGTTGAGAAGACCAATATCCCCGAATCTCCGGGAGATGGAGCGATTGGCAAGAAGGTGATCATGATTGTTCATGGTGATCATCCCTGGACCACCGCTTGTACCAACGGAGCTCAGAAGGTTGCCGATGCCTACGACATGGATCTAAAGATCCTTTCACCCAACTGGGACCTGGCTGTGCAGAACCAGATGATCGATCAGGCCATTAATGAACGACCCGACATGCTGCTGCTCATTCCCCTGGATGCCAAGACCGCACCTCAGCAGGCCAGAAAGATCAATCAGGCCGGTGTGCCTTTGATCCTCTTTAACACCCTGCCCACCGCAGAGGCGATGAAGTACGCAATCACCTGGACCGGTCCGGACGATTTTGGTCAGATGAGAAAACTTTCCCACGTTTTTGCAGACGAGCTGAGAAAACGGAATCCCGGGGATGACGAACTTGGGGTAGCCTATGTGCAGCACGCCCCCGGCGGATCTCCCTACTTTGCCCGCTGCTTTGGTCCCATCTCCGAGCTTGACCAGTACGCACCGGAAGTAAAGACCCTGGATAAGCAGGCTCCGGGATTTGAAGCTGACAAAACCATGCAGCTGGTTTCTGACTGGCTCACCCGGTTTGGTGATGACCTTGACGGTATCTTTGCAGCAGATGACTCAGCCCAGACCCTGGGAATTATCGAAGCTCTTAAAAAGGCTGGCAGGGATGATGTGGTTGTGGTAGCTGCCGGAAACTCCAAGGTTGGTATGGATATGATCCAGGACGGCTGGCTTTTTGCAATCACCTACCAGACTGCAGAAGGTGATGGTGCCTTGGCTGTTCAGACCGCCGCTGACTGGTTCAACGGGCTTGAGATCCCCAACAGAAGGGACCTGCCCCAGCACATTATTACCGCTTCTGATGTAGAAACATTCTATCCCCCCCAGTGGTAGGATAGCCAATACTGTTTTACGGGCCGCCCGATCCGGGCGGCCTTTAAAAGATATAATGTTACTATTGACAGAAACATCTCTATCTTGTTATCATACTCTCAACAAAATATGATCAAACCAATAAAGGAGCACCCCGATGCGCGACTATTTCAAAGAGCAGCCGAATGAGAAAGGATACTTTGGAGATTACGGTGGAAGCTTTCTCCCGGAGCATCTTCAGGCGGAGATGGATCGGATTACCGATGCTTACTACTCCATCAGCAAGAGCCACCATTTTATTTCCGAACTACGGAGTATAAGGAAGCATTTTCAAGGAAGGCCCACTCCGGTCTATTACGCCCGGACCCTTTCAGATGAGCTGGGAGGTCGGATCTATCTGAAGCGGGAGGATCTAAACCACACCGGTGCCCATAAGCTGAACCACTGCATGGGTGAGGGGCTTCTGGCCAAGTATATGGGGAAGAAGAAGCTTATTGCCGAGACCGGAGCTGGACAACACGGTGTGGCCCTGGCAACTGCCGCTGCCTACTTTGGGCTGGAGTGTGAGATTCACATGGGTGAGGTTGATATCAAGAAGGAACACCCGAACGTGGTGAGGATGAAGCTTTTAGGTGCAAATGTTGTGCCGGTTTCCTTTGGACTGAAGACCCTGAAGGAAGCGGTTGACTCCGCCTTCAACGCCTACCTGGAAGATCCGGAGAACTCTATCTACTGCATTGGTTCGGTGGTGGGACCCCATCCCTTTCCCATGATGGTCCGGGATTTTCAGCGGGTAGTGGGTATCGAGGCGAAAGAACAGTTTTATGAGATGACCGGGGAGATGCCTGACAATGTGGTGGCCTGTGTGGGAGGCGGGAGTAACGCCATGGGAATCTTTTCAGCTTTCCTTGATGAAGAAGATACCACCCTCTACGGTGTGGAGCCCACCGGAAGATCCCTGCAGAAGGGTGAGCACGCCGCAACCATGACCTACGGAAAGCCCGGGGTGATTCACGGCTTCAAATGTTACCTGCTTCAGGATGAGAAGGGCGAACCGGACCCGGTCTACTCCATAGCCAGCGGCCTCGATTATCCCGGGGTGGGGCCTGAGCACTCCTCTTTCAAAGACAGCGGCAAGGTAGTTTACGAGACGGCCAACGATGAAGAGACCCTGGACGCCTTCTACACATTAAGTAAAAAGGAGGGGATCATCCCCGCCCTGGAAAGCGCCCACGCTCTGGCTTTTGCCATGAAACTGGCCAAACAGCAAGCCCGAAAGTCGATCCTGGTTAATCTTTCCGGCAGGGGAGATAAGGATATTGATTACGTGGTGGATACCTACGGGATTCGCTGAAAAGAGGCCCTCGCAGGCGGCTTCTGCCAGAGCCGTTGAATTCAGGCCGTCCCGCAACATTAATCCCACTGAATCGAGGCTGTCCAAACCACTATATATGGTGCTATTGCATTTTTCCCAAGACTATATCTAGCGTGCATGATACTCAAAATAGGTTGCGGGACAGCCTCAGTTGCTTCTCTTTCTGGGACTGGGAAAAATTGTGGTAACCTTCACGCTCATATGCCATACCGCCTTGCCAGGAGGTAAAAATCGGCCAGGACAATTGCTGCCATGGCTTCCACCACCGGAACAATCCGGGGGCAGATGCAGGGATCGTGACGTCCCTCAATTTCGATCAAGGTATCTTCTCCCCACTGGGTGATGCTGTTTTGGGTTTGCGAGATGCTTGGGGTAGGTTTTACTGCGATTCTGAACTCAATCGGCTGGCCCGTTGAAATGCCTCCCAAAACTCCTCCAGCGTGGTTGGAAAGGAAACCGGAACTGCTCATCTGATCGTTGTTTTCAGATCCGGTTTTTTCAGCACAAGTGAAACCGCTGCCGAATTCAACGCCCTTAACTGCTCCCAGGCCCATCACGGCGTATGCCAGGCGGGCATCAAGCTTGTCGTAGAGGGGCTCTCCCCAGCCTGGTGGAACCCCTTCGATTCTGCAGGCTACTATTCCGCCGGCGCTCTCACCCTGCCGGGCAAGTTCCAGTATCCGCTCTTCCATCTTCCTTGCCGCCTCCGGATCTGCAGCTCTCATGGAGTTTTGTTCGATGGCATCGAGAGTAACACTATTGCAGTTGATTCCGGCTGCCCCATGGGTCCAGGCAGTAATGTTTACCCCTTGCTGCTTCAAGAGCTCCTTCGCCACGGCCCCTGCGGCAACCCGGGCGGCGGTTTCCCGGCCGGAGCTGCGTCCGCCACCCCGGTAGTCCCGATTTCCATATTTTTTGTGGTAGGTGAAATCGGCATGGCCAGGACGAAACAGTTCTTTCAGTTTGGCATAATCGCCGCTTTTCTGATTGCTGTTTTCGATAAAAAGGGCTATAGGGCTTCCGGTACTCTTTCCTTCAAAAATTCCACTCAGAATCTTTACCTGGTCCGCCTCTTTCCGGGGAGTAGTGACTCCAGATTGACCGGGCCGTCGGCGGTTCAGATCAAGCTGTATCATCTCTTCGCTTATGGTGATACCCGGTGGGAGACCATCGATGACAACTCCTATCCCCGCTCCGTGGGATTCTCCAAAGGTGGTAATGGTACATATGGATCCAAAACTGTTTCCCGCCATCTGCATCTCCTTTGCTTACAACTGCTTTACCGCGTCTCTTCTCTTTCCGGGACCCGCAAATAATTGCTAATCGCAGTGATAATCATTGAGCGATTCTCTTTCTCCGACTCTTCGGGGAGGGGCAGGGTAATATCGGCATATTCCCGGTAGATCGCCTCTCTGCGGAGGTAGAGCTGGTGGAAGCTCTCTGAAGCTGCTTCTCTGGAATCCCCCCTCTCTTTGAGGAAGGGGGGAATCCCGCCGCTGTGTATTCGTTCAAAGAGGATTTCCTCCTCCACCGAAAGGTGAATAATAATAAAGGGCAGTTCCGAATCACCGGTAAAGAGATCGAAGGCAGCCCTGTTATCGGCCAGACCGCCCCCTGCAGAAACAATCGCCGCCACCTTTTCGGCGCTCACTCTCTCAGCAGCGAGTCTCTCATACTCCATGAATTGTGCTTTACCCTCACTGCGGTAAAAGGATCTGATATCCCGCTCTTTTCCCCCATGATCATGATAAAGCTCCAGTATCAGATCATCCAGATCAATAAAGGGGAGCCCGAAGGCTTTGGCCAGAGCCTTTCCGTGAGAGCTTTTACCGCTGTGTTTCATTCCGGTGAGAAGAAGCGAACTATCTAGAGAAGGCTGAAAAGCATCCTTTTCCATGGAAGAAGTATTCAATGGAGCCCTGTTTCTGTCAATGCCAAAGAGAAAGCCAATGCGGCGGCCGCTGTCAGAACCGGCAGCCGCTTATCTGAAGGCTTCGGGATGGATTCCTTCCAGAGGAGCGGGCTTTCCATAATGATAGCCCTGGGCATAATCGACTCCTATCTTTTCCAGTTCCGCCAGCACCTCCGACGATCCAACGAACTCAGCAATGGTTTTTATCCCCATAACCTTCCCCAGCCGGTTTATCGCCTCAACCATGGCCCGGTTCTCCTTGTCCTGATCCATATCTTTGACAAATATCCCATCAATTTTTAGATAGTCGATGGGAAGGCTTTTGAGGTAGTTGAAGGACGAGAAGCCGCTTCCAAAATCATCCAGGGCAAAGGTGGAGCCGATCCGCTTGAGCTCCAGAATAAAGCTGCTGGCGCTCTTCATGTTGCTGATCGCCTCTGTCTCTGTCACCTCAAAGCAGAAGGCGTTGGGTGGGACATCATACTCCTGAAAGCCGTAGACCAGGAAATCAAGACTTGTCTCATCGGCCAGAAAGGCCCCTGACAGGTTGATGGTAAAAAACCAGGGATTTTTCTCTTCCCCAAAGGCATCAGAGAGTAGTTTGTAGGATCTAAAGGCGTTCTGCACCACCCACCTGTCCACCGCAGGCATCAGGTTGTACCGCTCCGCCGCAGGGATAAAATCGGCGGGCATTACAATGTTGCCCTCCTGGTCAAGCATCCGGATGAGTAGTTCGCACTTCTTCCTCTCTTCAGTTCTATTAATGGGGACAATGGGCTGATAATAGAGGCGAAACCGGTCCTCTTCCAGCGCCTTGGTCAATCTACTGATCCACTGCATCTCTCCCCGGCGTTTTGTGAAAAGGTTCTCATCGATATCGTACACCTTGAGCTTATTACCCCCGGCATCCTTGGCGATGTAGCAGGCGTCATCAGCGGCGGCGAAGACATCGTGGATATCCTGGTTTTGACCATTAATCATCACCACACCCATGCTGGTGGTGATATTGAAGACGTGCTTGTCCCAGATCAGTTTGGTTTCCCGTAACCGCGATTGGAGGCGCTGGGCAATCTCGGTAGCCTGGCTAATATTGGCACCCGTCAGAAGGAGCCCAAACTCATCTCCTCCCAGCCGGGCGGAGAGGTCGCTGGACCGGGTAACCCCCCGGATAACCGAGGTGGTTTTTAGAAGCAGCTCATCCCCAGCGGTGTGGCCGCAAAGATCGTTTACCACCTTGAATTGGTCAATATCAAGGTAGATAAAGGCGTTTTCTTCCCCGGTGCTGCGGCTATCGGCTATCACCGCCTTCATCAATTCAGAGAACTCTTCCCGGTTGATAAGACCGGTGAGGGTGTCATGGCTAGCCTGGTAGCTGATGGTTTCACTCATTCGGCGCATCTCGGTGGTGTCCCGGAATGCAAGCACCTGCCCGTCCAGAATCCCATCTTTATCCCGGATCGCAGCCAGACTTCCATCAACATGGATCGTTGCGCCCGCACGGTTTTTGAGGATACAATCCTTAAACACAAAGGGACTCTCATCCTCATCGGTCAAGAGATCGGGGAAGGAGACCGGAGCACCGTCAGGACCGTAGTGAATTTGAAACACCATCTCCATAGTCCGCTCTGTCGCATCTTCCTCCTTCCAGCCGGTAATGCTCTCTGCCACCGGATTCATAAACTGAATCTTCCCCTCCTTACCGGTGGCAATAATACCGTCTTCGATGGAGTGAAGGATGGCCGAGAGCCAATGCTCCTGCCGCTTGAGGGCCTGATCAACCTTGAATTTGTAGAGGGCTATATCTATGGTTGTGTAGAGTTCTTTCTCTTTAAAAGGCTTGAGAATATAGCCAAACGGTTCTGCTTTCTTGGCTCTGGAGAGGGTCTTCTCATCCGAATAGGCGGTCAGAAAAATAACAGGGATACCGTACCGCTCTTTTACTACCTTGGCAGCATCGACTCCATCGATCCCCCCGCTGAGCATGATATCCATCAGAATGATGTCGGGCCTTTCCCGGTCCACAAGCTGCAGAGCCTCATCTCCGGTGGCTGCAAGAAATGGCTCTGGATAGCCAAATCGTACAAGCCGCCGTTGGAGATCGAGTGCAATGATCCGTTCATCTTCTACAATCAGTATTCTTTCTTTGCGCATTTTAGTATTTTCTCCAATCTATAAGCTATCATAATCGCTTTTTATTCTAATTTCAAATGATTTGACGTAACAATATGAAGGAATATATAGTAGAAGCATGTTAGATAGCAACGATATTGCAGCTTACCTGAAAAACTCCCCAACTTCCTATCATGCTGCAGAGGCAGCTGAGCTTTTAGCCCGGGAGGGAGGAGCTATTGGCCTTGATCCAGGGGAGTCCTGGAATCTGGAGAGAGGTGGACTCTACTTCCTTCGCAATCAAGGGATGCTCACCCTCTTTCGGGTGGGGCAGGGTGATCCGGTGGAAACTGGCTTTTCTCTGGCAGCAGCACATACTGACAGTCCAGGATTGAAGTTGAAATGGGGGGCTGGAACCTTCAAGGAACCCTACTTTCGAGTGCCGGTGGAGTTGTACGGTGGCCCGATTATCTCCTCTTGGATGGATCGGGAGCTCTCCTGTGCCGGACTGGTCTCCGGTATCGATAAGAATGGAGGTTTCTGCTCTCGTCTTCTTCAGAGCAGCGGACCAGTTGGTATTATCCCCAACCTGGCTATCCATCTGAACCGGGAGGTGAACAAGGGATATCACTACAACGAGCAGGAGGAACTGCAGGTTCTCTTTCCGGGGATTGAATCATGGGAAGCGCTTTTAAAGGCTTGTGACTACTCCGATGCATGGAAGAGCCTTCAGGGGGATCTTTTTCTCTTTGACCCGGCGCCCCCGGCCCTGCTGGGCGATTATCTGATCTCCGGCAGAATTGATAACCTTGCTTCCTGCTACGCCGGGCTGAGTGCTCTTTTGGAGGCTCCCCCGGGGGATGTGACTTCCCTCCTGTTTCTTGCGGATGGGGAAGAGATAGGCAGCAGAATGGAAGCCGGGGCGGATTCCGCCCTTCTTTCCGGTATCCTGCGACGCATTTTTTCCCTTATCTATGGAGCTGATAGAGGGGAGGGCAATTACAGCTGCCCGGAAGAGCCCTTTCAGAGAGCCCTTTCCCGCTCTTTTCTCATTTCTGCAGATGGAGCCCATGCGGTTCATCCCAATTTCCGCAGCAAACATGATGGGGATTTTTCCCCTTTGCCGGGAAAGGGGCCGGTAATCAAGAAAAGTGCCAGCTTTCGTTACACCACCCGGGCTGATGGGGCTGTCCGGGTGAGTGCTCTTGCAGAAAAGGCGGGGGTGCCCCTGCAAACATTGATCGGCCGGTCGGATATGAAGAGTGGTTCTACTGTGGGCCCATTACTTTCGTCAAATATTCCTGTTGCTGCGGTGGACATGGGAGTACCCATGCTCTCCATGCACTCCATCCGTGAGAGCTGTATGAGCTCCGATCTTCTCCATCTCTCTCGGATTCTGAAGGAACACTTTATGACTCCTCCTCACTTAGCCCCTTCACACTCAACGATGTCCACCCGGGAGGAACGATGATGGGAAAAGGGTACAGCTTTCAGAACCGGATCCCCAGGGAAGAGCTGCAGCGTCGGCAGTGGCCCAGAGAGGAGGACCTTCGGGGACGTTACTTCAGGGATACCACTGCAATTATCCATTCCAACCCCTTTCGGAGGCTTAAACACAAGACTCAGGTCTTTTTCAGCCCCAAAAACGATCACATTTGTACCAGGATTGAACATGTAATGCATGTCGCATCGGTGGCTGCCTCGGTCTGCCGGGGGCTGAATCTGGATGCCGACCTGGCCTGGGCCATCGGCCTGGGCCATGATCTGGGCCACACCCCTTTCGGCCATGTGGGGGAGACTATTATGGCAGATATCCAGAAGGAGAAGGGGGGATTCATCCATGAGCTCTACAGCCTCCGGGTGGTGGACCATTTAATCCACTACGGCAAGGGGCTTAACCTCACCTACGCAGTGCGGGACGGTATTGTCAGTCACTGTGGAGAAAAGTTTGAGCAAACCATCTCTCCGGATGAAAAAATCAAGGAACTCGATTCTCTGACCGCCCGGGCGCACTATCCCTCAACCTGGGAAGGGGCAGTGGTGAGGATGGCCGATAAAATTGCCTATCTGGGGAGGGATCTTGAGGATGCCCTGCAACTGAAGATTGTCAGTCAGGATGATTTGCCCGTTGCAGCAATGGGGGTGCTGGGCCGGGAAAATGGAGCGATTATCAATACCCTGGTTACCGACCTTATCGATACCAGTAGAGCCAAAGGCACTATTGGATTCTCCGATGAAAAGTTCCGGGCGATGGTGGAGCTGAAGGAGTTCAATTACCAGTGGATCTATTCAAATCCCCTCCTGGCAGATTACCACCGCCATTTTGAAAGGATTTTAAAAACCCTCCACGCTTATCTGGAGGAGCTTTTTCAACTCTACCAGCTTGAGGAGGAGAAGTATCGGAAGGAGCGAAACCTTCTGGCGGTCCGTTTCGGTGATTATGTACGGAAAATGGCTCCCTTCTACCAGGACCATGATGGCGGTTTCCACCGGATGTGCGCCGATTATCTGGCGGGCATGACCGATGACTACGCCCTCTCCTCTATACAGGAGATCATGATCCCAAAGAAGATGGAGAGCCAGTTTGATCAGTTCCTGCTGGGCAATTGAGTTGCGACTTGCTTCCGGGCCAAACAGGCAGGAGCTCAGGCCGTCAGATCGGCGGCTAGCTTCCTTATCTGCCCAATGGTTTCAGGGCTCTCTGCCACTCTCTGTTTGTCCGTATCCGAAAAAGTGATCATCCCCTTATCCTCCAGGGCAAAGTCGTGGAAGATCCCTTTTGCCACCAGGGCAGCTCCGTCAAACTGGGTGTCGAAGGCGGGGGCTCCTCCCACAAAGAGGGCGGCTCCCTTTCCTGCAGGCTCTTGTGGCCGGTCATTCCGGACTGCACTGGCCCAATAGACCTGGAAGCGGTCCACCATCACCTTCATCTTTCCGGGGATGGAGTTGAAATAGACCGGAGCGGCCAGGATAATCAGATCAGCTGCATCCACCTTCTCATAGATCTCCTGCATTCCATCCTTTATGGAACATCCCCGCTTTTTCCAGCAGTAGCGACAATCCGTGCAAGGGGCGACATCGGTGTGGTAGGTATCAATTATTTCCACATCTCCTGCCTTATCCCCCATCTCCTGAAGAAGCAGATCGAGCATCTCCCGGGTCTCCCCTTTTTTACGGGCAGATCCGTAGAGTACCAATGTTTTTTTCATTACAACCTCCATATGTTAAACGATTATCTCTGATATACTATTCCCTGCTCTACCATAAAAGGGCAGTGATGATCTCTCTAGCTTCCTTTATGGCAGATTCCCCCGGGGGGGATGTTGAATTCCACTGTGGATCGAGGCATGTGCCGGGCCTGAAGGGCTGGATGCTCCACCTGAGGGGCTTCGACCAGCTCTCTTTTTTCGCCTTTTTCACATCTTTCCCCTCAATCCGGTCGGCCAGCAGCGCCGCCATCCCTTTCAGCTCTTGAAGGGAGAAAATGCTTTCTGAGAAGGTGCTGCGCAGCTCATAGGGAATCGCAAAGCGGGAGGCGACCTGGATGGAGTCGAACAGTTCCTCCCCGGTGATCTTCGTCCTGGGAGATAGCCTGGCTTGGTACTCTTGAAGGGGTACCTTATAATCAAAGGCGATCAAAGCGGGGAGATGGTGGTGAAACCTTTCAAGCAGCTTCTCCAGTTGCAGGGGAAGGGTTCCGTTGCTGTCCAGTTTCCAGTCCAGCCCCACCTCATGGAGCAGTTCCACTATGTCATAGATTCGGGATGATAACAGCGGCTCGCCTCCGGTTAAGCAGACCCCTCCCAAAACTCCTCTGCGTTTTACCAGAAACTCCTCCAATTCCCCGATTGTGACAGCACCGGAAGGAGGCGAGGCGGAAACAAGTTCTCTGTTATGACACCAGGGACAGCGGAGGTTGCATCCGGAAAAGAAGATGGTCGCTGCAACCCTGCCGGGAAAATCGACCAGGCCGGTTTTAAGGAGCCCGAAGCTCATACCGCCTTTTCAAACTCCTTTACGCTGGAAAGCCGTCTGATCTCCCTGCCTCTTTCATCCAGGAGGAGCACCGTGGGAGTGCTCATCACCAGATGGTCCGCCGCCAGGGCAAGCCCATCTTCCTCGTCTACATCAATCGACTCTCCTGGAATCGACAGCGCTTCCACCGCCGCTTTTACCGGCGGGCAGGAGGGGCAGGCGGTGCGGAAAAAACCGATCCAGGTTGCTGCCTTTCCAGAGGATTGATCTTTTGCAGCAGCCTCGGAAAAGAGTTTACGCTCTCCATACTCCTCCCTCTTCCCCCGGTTCCAGTTCTTTACCGACCGGTAGTACCCCACAATCCGGCTATACACCTCTGTCTCCCGACCGCAGCGGGGACAGGAGAAGGCCTCTCCGGAAAGGTAGCCGTGTTCCGGACAGACCGAATAGGTGGGACTGATGGTAAAATAGGGGATTCGGTAGCCCGAAGCCATGGTCTTCACCAGCTCCATGCAGCTGTGCCAATCCTCCACCGCTTCTCCGAGGAAACCGTGGAACACGGTACCACCGGTATACCTGCTCTGCAGCTCCTCCTGGTGGTCCAGGGCCTCAAAGATATCTTCGGTATAGTCCACCGGGAGCTGACTGGAGTTGGTATAAAAGGGTTCTTCCTTTCCTGAGGTGATAATTTCCGGGTAGTGCTCTTTATCATGCCGGGCCAGGCGGTAACTGGTACTCTCCGCCGGGGTCGCTTCCAGATTGAAAAGATCCCCGCTTCTCTCCTGAAAATCGGCAAGCCGATCTCTCATTGCAGTGAGGATCTCCAGAGCAAAATCTCTCCCCTCATCAGTGCTGATATCCTTTCCCATGAAATTAAGCAGCGCCTCGTTCATTCCGCAGATACCGATGGTAGAAAAGTGCTTGTCTAATCCGGATAGGTATTCCCTGGTGTAAGGGAAAAGGCCCCCTTCAAAGAGACGGTTCACCACTTTGCGTTTGATCACCAGGCTTTCTGCGGCCAGTTCCATCAATCGCTCCAGACGGGAGAAGAACTCCTGTCGGCTTTCAGAGAGGTATCCAATTCTGGGGAGGTTGATCGTTACTACCCCAATGGAGCCGGTCAGCTCATCGGAGCCGAAGAGGCCGCCTCCCCGTTTACGCAACTCCCGCTTATCAAGCTGCAGCCTGCAGCACATGGAACGCACATCTCCCGGGTCCAGGTCACTGCTGATGAAGTTCTGAAAGTAGGGGGTTCCATACTTTCCGGTCATCTCGAAGAGGAGTCTGCTGTTTTCGCTCTCCCAGTCGAAATTTTCGGTGATGTTATAGGTGGGAATAGGGTACTGGAAGCCCCTGCCTTCCGCATCTCCTTCCAGCATCAACTCGATGAATATCCGGTTGATCAGATCCATCTCCGTTTTGCAATCACCGTAGCTAAAGTTCTGTTCCTCTCCCCCAACAATGGCTGGCCGCTCCGCCAGGTCCGGGGGCACCGTCCAGTCCAGGGTAATATTGGTAAAGGGGGCCTGACTTCCCCATCTGCTCGGGGTGTTTACACCGAAGAGAAAGCTCTGAAGAGCCTGGCGCACCTCCTCTTCCCCAAGATTTCCCGCTTTAACAAAAGGAGCCAGGTAGGTGTCGAAACTGGAAAAGGCCTGGGCTCCGGCCCACTCGTTCTGCATCACTCCAAGAAAGTTGACCATCTGCTGTACCAGGGTAGAAAGGTGTTTCGCCGGTTTACTCGATATTTTCCCCGGAACTCCTCCCAGCCCTTTTACAATCAGATCCCGGAGGGACCATCCTGCACAGTAACCACTGAACATGGAGAGATCGTGGATGTGGAAATCTGCATTCCGGTGAGCTTCTGCAAGCTCTTTTGGGTAGATGTTTTTCAGCCAGTAGTTGGCGGTGATGGTGCCGGAATTGTGGAGAATCAGCCCCCCCAGAGAGAAATTGACGTTGGCGTTCTCGTTTACCCGCCAGTCACTTTGTGAGAGATATCCATCCATGGTGCTGTCGATATCAAGGAGAAGCTTCCTGGTGTCCCTGATGCTCTCATGCCTCGCCCGGTAGAGAATATACGCCTTGGCCACCGCCGCTTCTCCCGCCTCTATCAGGGCACTTTCAACCAGATCCTGAATCTCCTCCACCGCAGGAGCGGAATTGGGATGTCTTGATGTAAATCCGCTGCGAAGTTTCTCTTCCACCGAGCAGGTTAATCTGTCTGCCAGCAGTTCACAGCCCGTATCTTCTCTCTCTCCGGCAGCTTCTACCGCCCGGCAAATGGCGTTTCGTATTCGCCTGCGGTCATATTTACGAGGTTCTCCATCCCGGCCGACAATCCACCGCACCGGCGGCATCTCCCGCTTCCAGTTTTCTCCTCCAAGAACGGTGCTGTCATCCCTGATTTTGGCCCATTCACTCTGCAGATTTGTCATGATTCCCTCCTGAATTGCTTAACTGTTCTATCTCCCTGAGAAACTCTTCAACGTTTTCAAACATGCGGTAGACCGACGCAAAACGCACATAGGCAACCTTGTCGGTCTGGTAGAGACGGCGGAGAACAAGTTCACCGATCTCTTTACTTGTGATTTCATGGCTCTCCCGGGCTGTCCAGGCAATCTCATCCTCAATTGCAAGAAAGAGCTCCTCCCTGCTTTTCTGCCCGATCGGCCGCTTTTCCATGGCAATAAGGATCCCCCGTTCCAGTTTGGAAGGTTCAAAGAGTTCCAGCCTGCCATCCCGTTTGACTACCATTACCGGCTTTTCTTCAATCCGCTCATAACTGGTGAACCGGTAACCGCAGGCAAGGCACTCCCTTCGCCGCCTGATGGAGCTGCCGCTGTTGTTTTGCCGTGATTCTATTACCCGGTCCTCCTGGTGTGCGCAATAGGGACAAAGCATAAGAACCTCCATGTAGATACTATCGGCATAAATACCGGCACGCTAAATATAGCGTGTTAAACAGCATTTTTTGAGCTTACCACACTACATATTGTGGTGCAAGCTATTCACCGATTTTTTTGCTTCAAATATCTCCACCGGCTGGGCTGGCCAGTCGGGCAGGATTCAGCTCACAAACTTAGATCAGAGCGCCAACGCAGATTAAAGGAAGAAAACCTTGACCGTTCTGGTTATTCAACGTATGCTCAAACCTATCATGATGGATATGGAATTGCCGATTGAAAGGGTCAGAGAGCGGGTTGTGGAGCAACTGAAACTCAACTACGCCCACGATAATATTGTGGTAGATGAGTTTGAAAGGAGAATTTCCCTTGCTCATGAGAGTGATGACCGGGATGCGCTGAAGTCTCTGGTGCGGGATCTTCCGGTATTAAAGGATAGTGCTGTTGGCTCCTATCAACAGAGCTCTTATACCTGGGCCCTTAATGATGGAAAGGTCAAACGGGACGACTCCATGATTGCCATCCTGGGTGGGGTTGAGCGGAAAGGGAGCTGGGCACCCGCCAGGTACAATAAAGTGCTCGCCTTTATGGGAGGGGTGGACCTCGATTTTACTGAAGCGAAACTGCCCGAGGGAGTTACGGAGATCGACCTCTTCTGCGTAATGGGAGGAGTAGAGTTGATTGTTCCCGATGGGGTCAATGTGGAGATGCAGGGGGTTCCCATCATGGGCGGCTTTGAAGATAAAACCGATCACACCCCGGATGAGCGTGCTCCTACAATCCGGATCAGGGGTCTGGTACTTATGGGTGGGGTGGAAGCCAAGCCTCCAAAGAAGAAGAAGCGGCGTAGGAATCGCTGATTTTTCTGTTCTTCCCGGTATCATTCTCACCGGTACCTAAAAGACCTTATCCATGTTTTGTCGGCAATAATGGTGTAAGGAGTGAGGTGAATGATCGCTTTCTCAGAAAAGAATACGCTTTTGGCTTCCTTCCTGCGCTTGGTGACACTTCTGTTGTTACTGAGTCTTTCCCTCGTTTTTATCAGCTGCAAAGAGAAAGGGGAGAAACCCTCAGATGCCTCAAAAAGTGAAGAGAGTATCGAAGAGGGTGGAGCAGCGTCTGGAATGCAGAAGGAGCGGGAAAGTAGCTGGAAGGATCTCCTCCCGGATCTTTCCCTCTCCTATTACCATGAAGCCGCCTGGCAGCAGCCGCTTGGCGGTTTTGGCGACGAGAGGGCAGCTTCCTTTCCAGCCTCAGCCTCAACCCCGGCACCAGCCCCAGGCAGGGAAGGGCCATTTACGCTCTCCGCCTTCGGTCCTGAGGGGGATCTTCCCTCCGAGATAAGAAAGCCCACAGTCTGGATGCTCTTCTCCTCCCCGGTAATACCCCTGGCGAGGATCGGTGAAACCTCTTCGGCTGATACCATTGTGTCGATCAAACCGGAGATCTCTGGAACCTTTAGATGGTACGGCACCGGTTACCTGGTCTTCCAGGCCGATGGAGAGGTGCTTCCCCAACGGGAGTACCAGGTTAGCATAAACAGGGCGGTTCAATCCCTGGATGGCCGCCCTCTTACGGGTCGAAACAGTTTCTCCTTCCGAAGTGAGGAGCTTGCCATGCGCCGGGTTCTTCCCGGGGGTGGCGAAGTGGACCCTGCCTGGAATGAGGGAGGGGTTCCCCCGGAAGAGGCTGATGAAATCCTGATCACCTTCAACTATCCGGTGGATCTGGAAACAGTAAGTGACTATATCAGGGTTGAAAGTGATGAATACCGTTACACCTTTACCTTCCGCCGTCCCGATAAACAGGAAGCCATTTACAGTGGAAAAGAGCTGGAGCATCTCTTACTCCTTGACTTGAATGAAGAACCGCTGGAGAATCGAGAGGTATCGATCCTTCTCCTGCCGGGGGCAAAAAGCCGATCCGATTTTATCGGCCGTCGGGAGATTCAGGTGAGCTCTTTTCATACCCTCCACCCCTTCGGCTTTCGGCGTTACCGCAGCTGGTCCTATCAATTCACCGGAGAACCTGGAGCTGCCAATCCCATCTACCTTGAGTTTACCCATCCCCCGAAACTAAAGGAGTTTCATCAGCGGCTCCGGTTCACTCCGCCGCTACCGGTAGAACCGGAGAATGTGGCTATTCAGGGCAACACGGTTCGGCTTTCCAATCTACCGGTGGAATTTGAATCAAACTACCGGCTCTACCTTGATCCTTCCCTGGAGGATATCCATGGGCGATCCCTGGGAGCTTCAAAAACGGTTGAGATAGAGATTCCCGAGGCAGCTCGGTATGCCAATTTCCCCAATACCGGTACCAGAATGCTGGAAGCCCAGTTCCCTCCCAGAATTGTTTTTGATTATCAAAATATTGAGCAGGGTCTATGGAAAGCTGGCCCCGTGGAGGATCCCTACACATTCTGGCCCCCCGAAGCTCTGGAACCCTATCCATTTCCAGAGCTATCGAAAAACAGCCGCCATTTTGAAACCATTGATCTCTCTCCCTGGCTGGGGCGGAATGGGAAAGGGTGGCTTGGCCTATCCTGGAACTTTGGAGAGATAGATCAACGTACCGGAAAGAGACCAAAGTGGAGCCAACGGAATTTAACCCTCCAGGTTACCGACCTGGCTCTTACGGTTCGATACGGGTATCAACGGGTGGTAGCCTGGGTAAGTTCCCTCTCCTCGGGCCTGCCTCTAGAGGGGGCCCAGGTTACTCTGATGGCTAATCAGGAGGCCCTTTTATCCGATTCCACCGACAGTTCAGGATTGGCGGTGTTTCACCTTGAAGAGGGGGCCTTTAATTCCTATTTCCGTAACCCCTCCAGTGACTGGAATGATCTGCTCAGGATTCGGGTGGAGCATCAGGGAGACCGGATTGAGTTTAAACCCAATCACAGCCACAACCATTGGCGCAGCTCTCCTGTTGCAACATCTACCCCGGTGAGGGTGCAGGAACCCACCGGAGAGATCTTTCTTTTTACTGATCGGGGACTCTATAAGCCTGGTGAGACCCTCACCTACAGGGGGATTGACAGGACCCTGGAGCTTGGCAGCTATGAGGTGTATCAGGGAGCGTACGGGATTACCATCTCTGAAGATACCTGGAGGGGAGAAAAGCTCTTTGAAGATGGGGGCATTACCACCGAAAGCGGCGGTTTATACGGAACGGTGGAGCTTCCTGAAGATATCCGGCCCGGTTATTACCGGATTGAGTATAAACGAAGGGGCGGCTCCGGGCGTGTCTCCTTTCAGGTAGCTGAATTCGAACGGCTCAAATTCCAGATGGATCTCTCGATACCCGACCGCATCTACTATGCAGGAGATGATATCCCTGCCCAGGTTCAGGCATCCTACCTCTCCGGTGGTGCTATCTCCCAGGGGCGCTACGATTATAGCTGGACCAGGGAGCATGCCTGGTTCGCCCCTCCCGGAAAAGCTTGGGAGGAGTATCGCTTTGGCCCGGGAGAATATGGAAGCCGGGATTTTCTCTCCCAGGGGGAAGGGATCCTTGATCCATCCGGAAGCGCCCGCTTCTCGCAAGGCAGCGAATCCGAAGGGGGAGGGAACAGTTGGCGCTACCGCACTGAGGTCCGGGTTGAAGATGCAGGGGGACAGCAGATAGCATCCCGAAAATCCGTTTTGGTCCATCCGGCATCTTTTTATATTGGTGCCCGGTTGAAACGGAAGGGATGGTCCTGGTTTGTCCAGAAGGGAGAGGCGGTAGAACTCGACTGGGTTCTGGCAAGTCCTGATGGCGATCCCTACCGGGATAGTAGTTCATCCCTCTCGGCGGTGCTCTATCGAAAGGATTGGAAGGTGGTGCAGCAGCAGGGGGTGTATGGCAGGATAAACAGCCGATACGAGTTACAGCTCAAGGAGATAGATCGGAAGGAGATAGATCCCAATGGGACTGCCTCTGGAAGGGCAAAATCCGGCAAGCTCTCTTTCACACCCCCCACAAGCGGCTCTTATCTGATCCGCTTGGCCGGAACTGACCCCTCCGGGAGAGAGGCTCTAACGGAGCTTTCCTTCTACGCCACCGGTTCGGGGATGGTACGATGGGGCTTTAACTCCTCAGACATGATCGAGCTGGAAGGGGATAAGCATGAGTATCAAGTGGGTGATACCGCCAAACTGCTGGTGAAAAGCCCTCTTCCTGAAGGGAACTACCTATTGACGGTAGAGCGGGAAGGGATTTTGGAAGAGAGTATCATTCACCTGGAAGGATCAGCCCAGGTGATCGGTGTACCCATCAGGGAGGAGCACCTGCCGGTGGTCTATGTTACTATCAGCAGCTACTCTGTCCGGTCCGGACCGCCGGAACATAGCTATTTTGAACCCGACCTGGATAAGCCGAAGGGCTATTTCGGTTTGATTCCCTTGATGGTTTCCACCGATTCAAGGAGCTTCGATATCACCATTGAAACTGACAAGCCTAGCTACCGCCCCG
>CAYMWV010000029.1:21680-24954 GCA_964394395.1 uncultured Sediminispirochaeta sp. | reverse complement strand
AGCTGATCGGCCGCTTTCAAAAGTGTGCCTGCGGCTCTCTCTGCCAGGTCACTTTCCCTGCTTTCCGGCTCACCATCCTTCTCTCTCATGACACCTGCTTTACTCCCTGCCCCGGCTGCTTCCTCCGCAATGAACCTTACCGACCTCAGAAAGCCCTCCCCATCAGCCCGCAAACGAAGGGGTCCGAGGGGAGAGTCGATATCAAGCTGCCATAACTTTGTCATGGTACTACTGTACGTCTTAATAGGTGACACTGCAAGCCAGCTGGGCAGCAATGCCCCCCGGCTTGTTGATACTGTATGTATCATCAGCTTCGCCAAACTGCACCGAGACGAAGGAGATAAGGTTGAATCCCTGAAAGACGTTCCAGACAGCGCCTGGAATAATGACCCCGGAAGCGTCCACTGGACTGATCACCGACCGGAGCATCAGGGAGAAGCCGTTCCCAAAGTCGTAACTCAGCTCCGGGTAGATTTCCGCCCCGTAGGCGTCGTAGGGATCAGTGGCATCAAGGCCTCCGGAGACCTCCTCCCATCTGCCGAAGGGGGCGAAGAGCGCTTCGAGTCGGAAATTTAATGTGCCCGCCGGACCCACCGATGCGAGGCTGTAAAGTCCCGCCGAAACCCGAAGGGTATCGCCTGCAGCCTCTTCAGGGCTGAGGGAGTTGGGGAAGTGAATACTCCCGGTAAGGTGCCAGTCCAGGAAGAGATTTCCCTGCAGACCCAGGGCAAGCTTGTGGGTCCAGTCAGCCCAGGTAACCTGAGCGGCTGGATTGCCTGGATCGGCCGGATCGGCCGCCTGAACGTCCCGGCCATCAAAAAGATAGGATGCCTCCCCCTTAATCCCCAAGGGGCGGACCACCAGCCTGGCTCCCCCGGAGGAGTCTTCCAACAGCAGCGATTCACTGTCCGGCAGGAAGAGGGTCTCAAAGAAGCTGAAGGGGCCCAGGGGGAAGGTGAAGCTCCCCTGCCAGAGGGCGGCATCCTCAAAATCTCGGCTCACCAGGTTGGCCGCTGCCGCCACTGCGGCGACCGGAAGGTTTCCGCTGTTGTAGTAGCGCCCCTCCCCCCAGGTAATCGGCCCCTTACCCACCATGGCGGTAAAGAGGTCGGGAAAGCGGAACTTGATGTAGGCCCTGGGGAGGGTGAATTCCCCCGGCGGGTCCAGGGGGTCGGTATTAGCTGACGAGTCAGCCGAGGCAGCCGCAGCAATCCCCGCCGACGGCACGGACGCCTCAATCCGGACCTGGCTCCGCACATTCCGGTTTCCACTCTGGTCGAAGGTGAGAGCTCCCCGTAGGCTGCCCAGTCCGGACCAGGAGCTCTCTATCCCTCCGGCGCCGCTGGCGGCCAGACTTGCGGCAGTCAGGTCGACGGTCAGACGGCTCTCCGCTCCCGCCACAGTCGGCAGGAGCAGAAGGAGCGCTTCTGCAGCCAGAAGCAGGCTTATGATCCGGAGCACTTTTCTGGCCCCCGATCCGGGCCGGTTTTCTGTTTTCTGCGATACCATCTCCATCCCCCTCCTACCAGGTCAGTTCCTGCAGGCTGAAGGTGTTCGACGGAATATCCACCCCGATCTCGATCTTTGTGGTGATAAACTCAGTGGAACTCTTCGATTTCATCGTATCATCCAGAAAGAGGTGGACCGGGAACACCTTCCCCTTCTGTTCGGTGAGCTCCAGCACCTTCAGCTCTTTCAATAATCGCCCGGAAAGACTGAACCGGTGCACCTGCCGGAAGACAAAGAGCTCCTTGTCCACCCACATAATCTCTTTGGGGTAGGGCACGTCCCGGCTTATCGCCTCCAGCTCCACCTTGTAGCACGCCTTCCCGTCGATCGCCTCTTCTCCCAGCAGTTTTACCTTGTATGAATCAAGAATCCCCTTGTCCCCGGTCATATCCTCATAGGAGATATCGCTGCCGAGAACCGAGTCCCGCAGGGCCGCTCCCTGGAGCCGGATTAGCTCGTCCGCATCGGGGAAGAAGAGATAGATTTCGTCTTCGGTGCGGAGGATCTTCTGTCCCCGTTCGGCCCGGCTGGTAAACTCCAGGAGCATCCTTTCATCTCCCTCGGACCAGCTGCGGAAGGTGGAAGTCTTGGTACCGAACCGGTCGGCGATGTGTATCTCTCCCTCGGAGTAGCTGGTATTGTGCACCTGGTTCGCCTCCATCTTTCTGATAATCTCCTCTGCGGTGATGGAGAAGAGGGGCAGGGCCCCTCCCAGGACAAGGGCCAGGGTAAAAAGGGCGATGATCCCGCTTTTAATCCGCCCCGATAGATCTCTCTTTGTTCCTCTATTGGTTTGTTTATCTTGTTTATCTCTCATAGCTTCCTCCTCGTGCTTTCTCTGTAATGGTTATATTGATCGAAGTGCTTCGATGGGCTTGATTTTTGCCGATTGTCTGCTCGGCAGCAGGCTTACCAGGGAAGCGACAAGGGTGGAGTAGAAAAAGACGAAGATCGTCGATTTAAGGGTGAGTACCGGATAAAGGACATCGGAAATCTCCATATCTACCGCGTCCATGGCCTGACCAAAATCGATACCGGTAGCCCCTGTCAGGAGGGTAATCCCGATTCCCACCAGAACTCCTAGAGCTGAACCAATGACGGCAATGTAGAACCCCTCCAGGAAGAAGAGCTTTACAATTTCCGATCCCTCCATTCCCATGGCCGCAATGGTGCCGATCTCCCTGCGCCGTTCGTAGACCACCATCATCATGGTGTTGATGATTACCGTACTGCCCAGGATGAAGAATACCGCCGCCATCACTGAGTAGATTGCATCGGCCAGATCGATTAAGCTGTAGATGGTGCTGATATCGGTCCATCTTGTGATATCCATCTCCTCTCCCGCTACCTTCTCCGTGACGGACCGCACCTCCGGGATAAGCTGGTCCAACTTATAGCCTGCTTTGGTTTTAAGGAGAACCTCGCTGGCCATTTCATCCATCCGCAGGAAGTACTGAATCCGGTCCAGGGGGGCCTGGAAAAAGCCCCGGTTCAGCTCGGAGAGCTCATACCCGCTTATCCCGGTGATGGTGAAGCTGATGGCGTTGAGCCCCCGTCCAGCAGTCTGACTCAGCAGGGTAAACTTGTCGCCGGTCCAGAGCCCCATCTCCTCGGCCAGTCCTTTGGAAACCAGGGCTTCGTTCTCTCCCATCTCCGGGAGCCTGCCTTCAACCAAAAAGCTGCTGATACCCTGGAACTCCTCCTCCCGGCTGAAATCCACCCCCAATCCCCGGGCTTTGTAGTTGACCCCGTCCTTGTAGATGGC